>JBBRIY010000023.1:0-14779 GCA_038220215.1 Propionibacteriales bacterium | reverse complement strand
CTGGGGCGCCGGGAACATGTACGGGGCGACCAGCAACTCGACGTCGGCGATCGAGTCGGGCCACGAGCCGTCGGCGAGGAAGCCGTCGACCACGAGGCCCTCAGGGATGGGTCCGAGGGCGACCTGTGCAGCAGCAGCGTCGGGATAGGGCAACCAGATGCGTCGAGCCATGTCCCTACCCTAGGGTGCGAGGCATGAGCACGTTCGACGCGGTGGAGCTGATCCGGACCAAGCGGGACGGGGGTCGGCTCAGCGACGAAGCAATCGACTGGTTGATCCGGGCCTACACCGACGGCGTGGTCACAGACGAGCAGATGTCGGCGATGGCGATGGCCATTTTCTTCCGCGGCCTCGACGGCACGGAGCTCACCCGCTGGACCAACGCCATGATCGACACCGGCGAGCGCATGAACTTCTCCAGCCTGAGTCGTCCGACCGTCGACAAGCACTCCACGGGCGGCGTCGGGGACAAGATCACGCTGCCGCTGGCGCCCCTGGTCGCCGCCTGTGGCGCAGCCGTCCCGCAGCTGTCCGGACGGGGGCTGGGCCACACCGGCGGCACGCTGGACAAGCTGGAAGCCATTCCCGGCTGGCGCGCGAGCCTCACCAACGCCGAGATGCTGGCCCAGCTGGAGTCGGTGGGTGCCGTGATCTGCGCCGCCGGGGCCGGGCTGGCCCCCGCGGACAAGAAGCTCTACGCCCTGCGTGATGTCACGGCGACCATCGAATCCATCCCGATGATCTCCGCGTCCATCATGAGCAAGAAGATCGCCGAAGGCACCGCCGCGCTGGTGCTGGACGTGAAGACCGGCGCGGGAGCCTTCATGAAGACCTTTGAGCAGTCGAAGGCGCTCGCACAGACCATGGTCGGCATCGGGACCGCGGCCGGCGTCAACACCGTCGCCCTGATCACCAACATGGACACACCGCTCGGGCGCACCGCCGGCAACGGCCTCGAGGTGGCCGAGTCGGTCGAGGTGCTCGCTGGCGGCGGGCCTGCCGACGTCGTCGAGCTCACGCTGGCGCTGGCACGGGAGATGCTGGCCTGCGCCGGCATCGACACCGATCCCGCCGAGGCCCTCGCCTCCGGCAAGGCGATGGACGCCTGGAAGGCGATGATCCGCGCCCAGGGTGGCGACCCCGATGCGCCACTGCCGGTGGCCAGGCACACCGAGGTGGTGACGGCCGAGGCCGACGGCTACCTGTCACGGATGGACGCGATGGCCGTCGGGCTTGCGGCCTGGCGGCTGGGCGCCGGCCGCGCCGTCCAGGGCGAGCAGGTCCAGGCGGCCGCCGGGGTCACCTGGCATGCAGCCGTCGGCGAGCAGGTGCGCGTCGGGCAGCCCCTGTTCACCCTCCACACCGACACCCCCGAGCGCATCGATCGCGCGAAGCAGGCGCTGGTCGGTGCAGTCGACTACGCGACGGACGCGCCCGAGGTGCGTCCGGTGGTGCTGGAACGCATCAGCGCGGCGAGCTGAGCGTCAGGCCAGCTCTCGGGCGCCCTGACGGCGCAGGCGCCACAGGTCGAAGCGATTGGCCGGACGCGCCTTGAAGGTGCCCATGCCGATTGACCCGTGCACGTAGAGGAGCGGACATCCTGGCGCCGGCAGGCCAGGCACCCTCACCTTCACCGTGCCCATGCCCTTGGCCAGCTGGTCTGCATTGACCGCCCAGCCATCAGGCAGCACCAGGACCACCGTCCCCAGCCCCGAGTGCACCTCGATGTCGATCACCTCGGCCCCTGCCCGTGCCTGCAAGCAGTTGAGCCGGACGGTGTCCATGACGCCCTGGACTCGCAGGAACGGCGGGACCACCCAATGCCCGCTGCGCTTCTCCGCAGCGAAGTTGGCAGTCAGCGACAGCGGGGTATCCCGGCGGAACCCCACGGCGGCGAGCGCGGCCAGCACGCCTGCCTGCGAGGTCGTGGGTACCGGCAGGCCTGGGCCCGTGCGAAGGTCGGCGAGAACTGACGCCAACTCGCCGGCCATCCGGGCCGCACGGGCCCGGGCGACGCGGTCGTCCAGCTCCTCCGGTGTCAGCCGGCCATCCTCGACCGCCCGCCGCAACTCAGCGACCGCCTGCTCGCGGTCGGCGTCCCCAATGCGGTAATCCCCAGAGCTCGTCACAACGCCAGCCTAAGGCGTCCCCGTTGCGGCAATCCGCAGAGCAGGTCACACCGCCAGCCCGATCAGCCTTCTGGGTCCAGAGGGTGAGTGAGGCCCCACAGGTACCCGTCGTGCAGCGCCTCCCAGGAGGCCTCGATGACGTTCGTTCCGACGCCGACGGTCGTCCAGGTGCGCTCACCGTCGGTCATGTCGATCAGCGTGCGGACGATGGCGTCGGTGCCATGCCCCTGGTCGAGGATGCGCACCTTGTAGTCGGTGAGCTCGAAGTCGTCGACGTGCGGGTACGCGGCGTTCAGGGCCGCGCGCAGCGCCACGTCCAGCGCGTTCAGCGGCCCGTGTCCCTCGCCGACGAGGTTCTGGGTGACGCCTTTTGCGCGCACCTTGACCATGGCCTCGGAGTCGCCCTCGGGTTTGACCTCGTGACCGGTCAGCACGCGCCAGCTGAGCACCTCGAAGAAGTTCTCGAGGATGCCGAGCTCCTCGCGCAGGAGCAGCTCGAAGGAGGCGTCAGCCGATTCATAGGAGTACCCGTCCATCTCGCGGGCCTTCACCTTGTCGGTGATCCGTGCAGCCAACTGGCGGTCGGACAGGTCATAGCCCAGCTCGGAGCCCTTGATCTGGATGTTGGCGCGGCCTGCCATGTCGGAGACCAGCATCCGCATGTCGTTGCCCACCAGCTTCGGGTCGATGTGCTGGTACAGGTTGGCGTCCACCTTGATCGCGGACGCGTGCAGGCCGGCCTTGTGCGCGAACGCGGACGCCCCGACGTAGGGCTGGCGGTTGTTCATGGCAACATTCGTGACGCCGGCGATGGCGTGGCTGATCCGGGTGGCCTCCGCCAGTGCGGACGGCGGCACCAGCGGCCAGCCGTACTTCAGCTGCAGGTTGGCGACGACGGTGATCAGGTTGGCGTTGCCGGTGCGTTCACCGTGGCCGTTCATGGTGCCCTGCACGTGCATCACGCCGGCTTCGACGGCCGCGAGCGTGTTGGCAACAGCGCACCCGGTGTCGTTGTGGCAGTGGATGCCCAGGTCGACGCCGATCTGGGCTGCCGCGGAGACGATGTCGCCCATCCAGGACGGCAGCATGCCGCCGTTGGTGTCGCACAGGACGACGACCTCCGCACCCGCCTCAGCGGCCGTGCGGACGACCTCGAGGGCGTAGTGGGGGTTGGCACGGTAGCCGTCGAAGAAGTGCTCGCAGTCAACGAAGACGCGGCGCCCGTTCGCGACGAGGTGGCTCACCGTGTCGGCCACCATCGCGAGGTTCTCCTCCAGAGTGGTGTGCAGGGCGCGGAACACGTGCTCGTCGTGGCTCTTGGCGACGATGCAGATCACCTCGGTGGACGCGTCCAGCAGCGCCTGCACCTGAGGGTCCTGCGCTGCGGTGGCGCCGACCTTCCGGGTGGCACCGAACGCCACCAGCTTGGCGTTCTTCAGCTCCAGTTCGCCGTTGGCCGCGGCGGCGAAGAAGGCGGTGTCGTTCGGGTTGGCACCCGGCCACCCTCCTTCGATGAACCCCAGCCCGAGCCCGTCCAGGTGGCGCGCGATCTTCAGCTTGTCGCTGACGCTCAGCTGCAGCCCCTCTTGCTGGGCACCGTCACGAAGGGTGGTGTCGAAGACGTGGAAGGCATCGGGAGCGGCGGGCAAGGTCGTCATCTGGGCACCTCGGTCGTCATGCACGGAATCATCGGGCGAGTCTGCCCCTCCCGGCCGCTGTTACGACTGCGTTTCACCGCGTGAGACTGCTGTCTCGCAAGTCGGTTGATTTCAGCCCCAGGAACTTGTAGACAGTCCCTCATGGCAACACTGCTCCACCGAGGCGTCACCGTCCACAGCGCCGGCCAACTGCCGCCGCTCGGCAAGAAGCTCCGACCGTTTGTTCTCACGGGGGCCGACCTGACCGACTTCGGCTCGGAGATCGCCGCGGGCCGCCGGCTCGTGCTGAACATCTTCCCCAGCCTTGACACCGGTATCTGTGCGATGAGCGTCCGCCGGTTCAACGAGCTCGCAGCGGGCCTCACCGACACCCTCGTCCTGTGCGTCTCGGCCGACCTTCCCTACGCCCACAGGCGCTTCTGCGCGGCCGAGGGCATCGAGAACGTCGTAACCGGATCGACTTTCCGGTCCGGCTTCGGGCTCGACTTCGGTCTCACGCTCGTGGACGGGTCGATGCGTGGCCTGCTGTCGCGGGCCGTCCTGGTTGCCGACCGCGACCTCACGATCCTGCACGCGGAGCAGGTGCCCAACATCAGCCAGGAGCCCGACTACGACGCCGCGATAGCCGCGCTCTCCTGACGGCTCGGCCCGAATTGGGGACGGTTCCTAATTCGGTCCAACCCTCCCCTCGCGGGAGGGTTGGACCGAGTTTGGAACCGTCCCCAATTCGGTTCAGGTCAGCAGACCTGCTGAAGCCAGCCGTGGGTGTCGGGCACGCGTCCGTACTGGATGTCGAGGACGGCGTTGCGCAGCGCGAGGGTCTGCGGCGAGCCGTTCTCGGGCAGGCGCCACTCCCCCTTGGTCGACTTGAACGCACCGATCGGAGTGACGACGGCAGCCGTCCCGCAGGAGAACGCCTCAACGGTCGAGCCGTTGGCGATGCCGTCGAACAGCTCCTCGGGAGTGATCCGTCGCTCCTCCGTCGTCAGGCCGAGGTCTGCAGCGACGGCGAGGATCGAGTCCCGCGTGATGCCTTCGAGGATCGTGCCGGTCAGTGCCGGCGTCACCAGGCGGCCGTCCGCTGTGATGAGGAAGACGTTCATGCCGCCGAGTTCCTCCACCCGGTCCTTGTCGGCAGCTTCGATGAACAGCACCTGCGAGCAGCCCTGCTCGAACCCCTCGTACTGCGCGATCAGGGACGCGGCGTAGTTGCCGCCGCACTTGGCTGCGCCGGTGCCGCCGACGCCGGCACGCGCATAGGTGTCGGTCACCCAGATGTCGACCGGCTTCACGCCGCCGGTGAAGTAGGGCCCCGCCGGTGAGGCGATGACGCAGAAGGTCACGCGCTGCGCCGCCCGCACGCCGAGGAATACTTCGGAAGCAAACATGAACGGTCGCAGGTAGAGGCTGCGTTCCCCGGCGGCATCCGGCACCCAGCGGGCGTCGGCCTTCACCAGCTCTGCGACAGCCGAGACGAAGTCGTCGGCCGGGAGCTCCGGCAGCATCAGCCGCGCGGCTGACTTCTGGAACCGGCGTGCGTTCGCCTCAGGCCGGAACAGGTGGATCGAGCCGTCCGCATGCCGGTAGGCCTTCATGCCCTCGAAGACCTCCTGCGCGTAGTGCAGGACGGCAGCAGCCGGATCCATCAGAAACGGGCCGTACGGCTTGACCTCCGCGTCTCCCCAGCCGCCCTCGACTGTCCACGTGGCGACCGTCATGTGGTCGGTGAAGTAGTCACCGAAACCGGGGTCGGCGTGAACCCGGGCGACATCGTCGTCGCTGGCCGGAGCGGGATTGGCGTGCAGCGGAAAGCTCAAGGACATGGGCGCATGTTACCGCCTTTGGGCAGGGCTTCCGTGAGACGGAATTGTCCGGCAGGTGAGCGCCAAGTAGCTTGGCGCGGGTGAGTTCAGCAGAGACCAGTACCCCCGTCATCTCCGTCATCGCCGGCGACGGCATCGGCCCGGAGGTGGTCGCCGAGGGCCTCAAGGTCCTCACCACCGTCGTCGGGGACGATGCGTTCGACTTCGTGCACCACGACCTGGGCGCCGAGCGCTGGCTCCGCACCGGCGAGGTGCTGCCCGAAGCGGTCATGGAGGAGCTCGCCGCCAGCCAGGCCATCATCCTCGGCGCTGTCGGTGCAGCACCCGGCTCCACGTCGATTCCCAGCGGCCTGCTCGAACGCGGCCTGCTGCTGAAGCTGCGCTTCGCCTTCGACCACTACGTGAACCTGCGCCCGTCCAGGCTCTACCCGGGCGTTGCGACTCCCCTTGCCCCCGAGGTCACCGAGCGCGGGCCGATCGATTTCGTCGTCGTCCGGGAGGGCACGGAGGGCCTCTACTGCGGCAACGGCGGAGCCTTCCGCGCCGGGACCCCCTACGAGGTCGCCACCGAGGTCAGCATCAACACCGCCCACGGCGTGGAGCGCGTCATCCGCGATGCCTTCGTGCGCGCCGAGGGTCGGCGCCGCCACGTCACGCTGGTGCACAAGCACAATGTGCTCGTGAATGCCGGCGGCCTGTGGAACCGGCTGTTCCAGGTCGTCGCGGCCGAACACCCTGACGTCACCACCGACTACCTGCACGTGGACGCCGCGACGATCGCCCTCGTCCAGGACCCGCAGCGCTTCGACGTCATGGTCACCGACAACCTGTTCGGCGACATCCTCACCGACCTTGCGGCAGCGGTCACCGGTGGCATCGGGCTGGCGGCCAGCGCCAACATCAATCCTGAGGGCGCCTTCCCGTCCATGTTCGAGCCCGTGCACGGTTCGGCCCCCGACATCGCCGGCAAGCAACTGGCCGACCCCACCGCGACGATCCTGTCGATGGCCCTGCTGCTCGACCACCTCGGACGCGGCGAGGATGCGCGGCGCATCGAGGCAGCCGTGGAGGCCGACATCATCGAACGCGGACCGGGAAGGCGGCCGACTGCCGTTGTGGGAGCTGCCATCGCCGCGCGCCTGCGCTAGCCGATCGGCTATCCTGTTCCATCGGACCGGGCCTGGACGTCCGGCACCCCCGCCGGTCCGTTGAGCAACGCGTTTGACCCTTCTGTCTCACCGCCACCGAAGGAATGCCGTGCCGCCGGACCACACCGCACTGTCGCGCAACCGCATACTCGTGCGCGCCCACCAGAGTCCCTTCGACAACTACAGCCATGTTCAGACGGTGGCGCGCCAGAACCTCGGCGCCAACGTCGGCAACCTGCTTTTCTCGCACTCGATCTACCGGCTGCTGGGCACAGCTGAGGCAACGCTGGAAGTCGACAGGTTCAACCGGACCGATCCGGGCTGGGTCAACGACAACTTCGACGTTGTGGTCCTGCCGCTGGCCAATGCGTTCCGGCAGAACTATGTCGACGAACTCGACGTGATGTCGTCGATCATCGAGCGTCTGCGCGTCCCGGTGGTCGTCGCCGGCGTCAATGCCCAGCTCGGGCTTAAGGCCAGCCAGCCCAAGGGTGGCATCGGGCCCCATGTCACCAGATTCGTGCGCGCGGTCCTGCGCAACAGCCCGAACATCGGAGTCCGCGGGGAACGCACGGTCACGTACCTCAAGAGCCTCGGCTTCGCCGATGACGAACTGGTGGTTGTCGGGTGCCCGTCCATGTACACCTACGGACCCGACCTGCCCCAGCCGCGGCTTCCCGCGGCCATCACGCCCGATTCACGGCTGTCGCTGAACCTCTCGCCCTACGTCCAGGGCATCGGCGACCTTGCCCTCGCCCAGGCCGCGAAGTACCCGCACCTGGTTTACACGGCGCAGGACCTGCCTACCCTCGGACTGCTGCTCACCGGCCGCTACGACACCCATCTACCGGTGCGAGCCGGGTTCCCGGCGAGCGTGGAACACCCGCTGGTGAGTTCGGGACGCACGGTGATGCCGGTGAACGTGCCGAGTTGGCTGGAGCATCTGGCCGGCGTCGAGTTCTCGTACGGCACACGCATCCACGGCAACATCGCCGCGATCCTGGCCGGGACGCCTGCCTATGTCCTCGCCCACGACTCGCGGACGGCGGAACTGGCCGAATACCACGCGATCCCGCACCGCACCGTCGGCAAGGACGTGGCGAGCCTCGACGCCGCAGAGCTCTATGCGCAATCCGACAACGCGGCCATGCTCGAGCGCCACCGGAGCACCTGGGCCGGGTTCGCCGACTTCCTCGCGGAGCACAGTCTGCGCAGCATCTACAGCCCGGACGCCACGGCTGGCGACTTCGACGAGCGGATCAGCCTGATCACCTTCCCCCCGGTGGCGACCCTGCAACCCCAGCGGCGGACCCAGGTGCTGGCGGCACGGGCTGCCGTCATCGCCGAACGGCTCTTCAAGTCGGTGCGCTACCGCGTGCGACGGCTCTTGGGCAGGCCGACCAAATAGGCGCTAATCGCGCTCTTCCGCCCTCACCCACAGGCTGCGGTGCTGCCCGGTGAACCGGCCAGAGGTCCACCAGACGGCCTCCACGAGGACGGCTGCGACGATGCCGGCCCACATACCGGTGGTCATCAGAGCCAGATTGCTGGGGTCGAGCTGCGGGTCGAACCGCGAGAGGAACGGCCACGCCGCCACCCACCCGGGCACCTGGTAGGGCAGCCAGAAGATGGTCAGGAACGCGAGCAGACCGCACGCTGCGATCATGACCAGCTTCCACCACTCGTAGGGCCGCGCGGCGACGATCATCACCCAGGCTCCGGCGATCATCAGGGCCAGCAGCGACGCGGTGCTCGTCTGGGTGGTTCGGGCAGGATCGGCGCCGGTCGGCGCGAGCACGAGCAGGTACGTGACGAAGGTCGTGACGGCCACCACCACTCCGGACGGCAGCGAGAACGTCATCACCCGCCGCAAGAAGCCGGGGCGGGCGCGTTCCGCGTTGGGGGCGAGGGCGAGGATCGATGCCGGGATGCCGATCGTGAACCAGCCGACGAAGGAGATGTGGATCGGCACGAACGGGAACGGCAGCCCCCACAGTGCCACCAGCAGGGCAAGGATGATCGAGTACATCGTCTTGGTGAGGAAGAAGTTCGCCACCCGCTCGATGTTGCCGATCACCCGGCGCCCCTCCGCGACGACGTGCGGCAGGGTTGCGAAACTGTCGTCAAGGAGCACCAACTGTGCGACGCCGCGGGTGGCCGCAGCGCCGGAGCCCATGGCCACCCCCAGATCGGAGTCCTTGATCGCCAGCACGTCGTTCACGCCGTCGCCGGTCATGGCGACCGTGTGGCCATTCGCCTGCAGTGCTGCCACCATCTGTCGCTTCTGGTGGGGGGTGACGCGTCCGAAGACCCCGGCCGACTCGACACGGCGCGCGAACTCGACGGGGTCGTCCGGGAGGGTCCTGGCGTCGACCACCTCACCGGCGTCCAGGCCGAGCGAGCCGGTGACCGCCCCGACCGAGGTCGCGTTGTCGCCGGAGATCACCTTGACGGCCACATCCTGCTCCGCGAAGTACGCCAGCGTGCCGCGGGCTTCTGGGCGCACCTTCTGCTCCAGTACGACGAGCGCCCGCGGAATGACCTGACCGGGTGCGTCGGCCGCGTCCACCGCCGCATCGGTCTCGCCGAGCAGCAGGACGCGGCGTCCGGTGGACCCGACTTCCTCCGCACGCTCGGCGGCGGCGCTCCCGGGAGCGCCCAGCACGTCGGGAGCGCCCAGCACCCAGTTGCCCTTGTCGCCGAAGGAGATGCCCGACCACTTCTTCGCCGAGGTGAAAGGGGCCATGGCTGTGACCGCCCAGCCGGGCCCGTCCAGCGGATTCGCGTGTGCCAGGGCCTGCACGGAGGCGTTCGGACGGGGATCTGCGCCGGCCAGCTGGGACAGGGCAGCACGGATGCGCGCCTCGTCGCCGTCCAGCACTTCGAGCTCGCCGAACTTCAGGCCGTTCTCGGTGAGGGTGCCGGTCTTGTCCGCGCAGACCACGTCGACGCGGGCCAGGCCCTCGATGGCGGGCAGCTCCTGCACGAGGACGTTGCGCTGGCCGAGCCGCACCACGCCGACCGCGAACGCCAGCGAGGTCAGCAGCACGAGGCCCTCGGGGACCATCGGCACCAGCGCACCACCGATGGCGAGCACGCGGTCCTGCCAGGTGCCCTGGTTCTGGGTCCACTGCACCCAGACCGTCGCGAGGCCGACGGGAATCAGCAGCCAGGTGATCAGCCGCAGGATCTGGTTGATGCCGGTCTGCAGTTCCGACTTCACCAGCGAGAACTTGCTGGCTTCTGCCGTGAGCTGGGCGGCGAAGGATTCCGCCCCGACCCGGGTAGCGCGGAACGCCCCGACGCCGGCCACGACGAAGCTGCCCGACATCACGGCAACGCCGGGCTCCTTGACCACCGGGTCGGATTCACCGGTGAGCAGGGATTCGTCCACCTCGAGGTAGCTGGCCTCGATCACCTCGCCGTCGACGATCACCTGGTCGCCGGGGCCGATCTCGATCAGGTCGCCCAGCACGACGGCTTCACGCGCCAGCTCAACGGACACGCCGTCGCGGCGCACCATCGGCTTGCCCTCGCCCACAACCGCGAGGTTGTCCAGCGTCCGCTTGGCTCGGAGCTCCTGCACGATGCCGATGCCGGCGTTGAAGATGATCAGGAACCCGAACAGGGCGTTCACGATCGAGCCGGTGCTGAGCACAAGGATGAACAGGGCCATCAACAGGAAGTTGATCCGGGTGAACACGTTGGCCCGCACGATGTCCCAGGTGGTGCGGCCCGAGCGTGGCGGAAGGTTGTTGACCTCGCCTGCCTTGACCCGCTCGGCGACTTCCGCCGCGGTGAGGCCTGGGTTGGTCTGAGCGGCGATCGTCATGCGGCAAAGCTTGCCAGACCCCACAACACGCTCGCTCCCCCCTCGCTCGGACCCGTGCCCCACCGTCGTGACCACAGAAGCCGCCGTTGCCAGCAGAAGCCGCCGTTCGAACGGCGGCTTCTGCAGCAGGCGGTGGCGTTTGCTAACCGAAAGGTCGGACGGGGACGCGGACCTCGGTCAGGAGGGCGCCGACGCAAACGCCTGCAGGATCCGCCGTTTGAAGGCCACACGATCATCGAGGTCCTGCCACCCCCACCGGACGAACCAGAATCCGGCGTCCCGGATCGCCTGCTCGCGCCGCTTCTCGGCCATCACGACGTCCGCGACCTCGCCTGCCGGTCCGGTGTATTTCACGCGCCCATCGAACTCGCCAACCACTCGCTGCTCCCGCCACCAGAAGTCGGTACGGGCCACCCACGTGCCGAGTTCGCTGAACACCTCGAACTGCAGGACCGGCGCTGGCAGGCCGACCTCTGCCATCCGGACCCGACTGATGGACTCACCCACACTCTCGGCCAACCTGTCGGCAAAGGCCAGCGCTACCCGCGCGGTCGGGACGCCCTTGCGCCCAGCCGCTTCCAGCAGGATGCGATCGAGCAGGCCCGGGTCAGCGCCCAGGTGGAGAGCCGCGTCCAGGACCGCGACCGCCCGCTCGTACGGGAGTTGTCGAGCGATGTCCAGCGCCGTCCGCTCGAGTGACGTCAGCCGGAATCCGTCTTTCGTCGCGACTTCAGCGACGGACAACGGTGCTCGCCATACGTGGAGATACGGCCGCCTCACACCATGCCCACCCGTGGGCCGTGTCACGCTCACCTTCTGCACGAGGGAACCCCACAATGGCAAACCGTGCAGGGCCGCAGCAGACCCATGGCTGAGCACGGCGTTGGCGCCGAGTAGCGGCCAGGTGCCCTCGATCAGCTCACGGTGAGCCCCTCGAGCATCATGGCGGGCACTGTCCGAGAAGGCGCCCCGCCGAACGTGGACGAGTGTGCCCTGCCGCTCCATCGCCTGCAGGCGCCGGGCGTCGATACCGCTGGACGTGAACTCCCGAGTAAGCCGTACTGTCACGCGACAATCAGAGCCGTCCGACCCTGCAAACGCCATCCCCGACGAAGGACGGGCAACACCATGCCCCACATTGACAACACCGTGCCGCCGGCTGGCTGAGGCGCCGGGAGCTCTTGGGGCGCACAAAAGCCGCCGCTTGCCGCGGACGCCGCCGTTTGAACGGTGGCATCTGCGACAAGTGACGGCTTCTGTGGGGACGAGAGACTGCCTGCCGGCCTTTGGGGCGGGAGGCGTGTCGGACGGTTGGGGGCTCAGCGAGCGGCGTTGCCCTCGACGTAGTCGTCGTCGTGGGACTTCACCCAGGCCATCAGGCCGCGAAGCTTGCGGCCCGTCTCCTCGATCGGGTGGGCCTCACCCGCGGCGCGGAGGCGCTTGAACTCCGGGGCGCCGGCGTCCTGGTCGTCGATGAATCGCTTGGCGAAGGCTCCGGACTGGATGTCGGCCAGCACCTCCTTCATCCGACCCTTCACAGACGCGTCGATGATCCGCGGACCGGAGACGTAGTCACCGAACTCCGCCGTATCCGAGACGCTCCACCGCTGCTTGGCAATGCCACCCTCGTACATCAGGTCGACGATCAGCTTCAGCTCGTGCAGGCACTCGAAGTAGGCCACCTCCGGCTGGTAGCCCGCCTCGGTCAGCACCTCGAAACCTGCGGTGACCAGCGCGGACGCGCCTCCACACAGCACGGCCTGTTCACCGAACAGGTCGGTCTCGGTTTCCTCGGTGAAGGTGGTCTTGATGCCACCGGCACGCAGCCCACCGATGGCCTTGGCGTACGAAAGGGCCAGGTCCCAGGCGTTGCCGGTCTCGTCCTTCTCGACCGCGACGATCACGGGGACGCCACGGCCCTCGGAGTACTCGCGGCGCACCAGGTGGCCGGGGCCCTTCGGTGCGACCATGCACACGTCGACGCCGGGCGGCGGGGTGATGTAGCCGAAACGGATGTTGAAGCCGTGCGCGAAGAACAGCGCATCGCCGGCAACCAGGTTGGGCTCGATCGATTCGGCGTACACGTGGCGCTGCACCTGGTCGGGCGCGAGCACCATGATCAAGTCGGCCTCCTCGACGGCCTGTGCCGGGGTGACGACCCGCAGGCCCTCGGCCTCAGCCTTCGCCCAGCTCTTGGAGCCCTCACGCAGGCCGACGCGGACGTCGACCCCGGAGTCGCGGAGCGACAGCGCGTGCGCGTGGCCCTGGCTGCCATAGCCGATCACGGCGACGTTGCGACCCTGGATGATCGACAGGTCTGCGTCGGTGTCGTAGAACATCTGTGCCATTGGTTCGTTGCTTCCTTACTAGTTGGTCAGCCGCACGGCGGCAGGACGGGTCTTCTCGATCTTGGCACGATCAGACAGCGATCGGCTGCCCCGCCCGAGAGCAACCACGCCCGACTGGACGAGTTCGCGCAGGCCGTAGGGCTTGAGCATCTCCAGCAAGGCGTCCAGTTTGTCAGGCGAGCCGGTCGCTTCGATGGTCATGGAGTCGTTGTGGACGTCAATGGTCTTGCCCCGGAACAGCTGGACGATCTCGATGATCTGGCTGCGGGAGGCCGGGTCGGCCTTGATCTTGATCAGCATCAGTTCACGGCTGACCGAGGCCGACGGCTCGAGCTCGACGATCTTGAGCACCTCGATCAGCTTGTTCAGCTGCTTCACGATCTGCTCCAGCACCTGCTGGCTGTCGACCGCCACCTGGACGGTGATCCGGGACAGGTCCTCGTTCTCCGTCGGGCCGACGGCGAGCGACTCGATGTTGTAGCCACGACGGGCGAACAGGCCGGCGATCCGGGCAAGGACACCCGGCTTGTTCTCCACCAGCACGCTCAGGGTGTGCTTGTTCACAGGTCCTCCCCTTCCCACGCGGGAGCCAGGTCCCGGGCGATCTTGATGTCGTCATTGCTGGTTCCGGCTGCGACCATCGGCCAGATCATCGCGTCCTTGTGGACCACGAACTCCACCACCACCGGACGGTCGTTGATCGCCATTGCTTGGGCGATCACATCATCGACCTCTTCCGGGGTCTCCGCGCGCAGCCCGACAGCACCCATCGCCTCCGCCAGCTTCGGGAAGTCCGGCACCCGGTGCGACTGCAGGTTGGTGTTGGAGTAGCGCTCCCCGTAGAAGAGGGTCTGCCACTGGCGCACCATGCCGAGGCTGCGGTTGTTGATCACGGCGATCTTGATCGGGATCCCTTCCAGGGAACAGGTCACGAGCTCCTGGTTGGTCATCTGGAAACAGCCGTCCCCGTCGATACCCCACACCACCGTGCCGGGCAGGCCCACCTGGGCGCCCATTGCTGCGGGCACGCAGTACCCCATGGTGCCGGCGCCTCCGGAGTTCAGGAACCGGTTGGGCAACTCGTGCGGCAGCAGGTGCGCCGACCACATCTGGTGCTGGCCGACCCCGGCAACGAACGTGGCCTCCGGGCCGGCGATCTCGCCGATCCGCTTGATGACGTATTCCGGGCTGAGCAGCCCGTCGGACATCGGCTCGTAGTCGGTCACGACGTAGCGCTTCCGCAATCCCTGGAGGTAGCCCACCCAGGTGCCGTAGTCGGGCAGGTCGACGTCGCGTAGCGCGAGGTTCAGGTCGCTGATCACCTCTGCGAGGTCACCGACGATCGGCACGTCGGCAACGCGGTTCTTGGAGATCTCCGCCGGGTCGATGTCGGCATGGATCACCTTGGCGCCCGGTGCGAACGAATCGAGCTTGCCGGTCACCCGGTCATCGAACCGTGCACCGAGGGTGATCAGCAGGTCGGAGCGCTGCAGGGCGCCGACCGCAGCCACCGACCCGTGCATGCCGGGCATGCCCATATTCAGCTCGTGGCTGTCGGGAATGGCGCCGCGGGCCATCAGGGTGGTCACCACGGGGATGCCGGTGAGCTTCACCAGCTCGGCGAGCCCGTCCCAGGCCCGGGCGCGGTTCACGCCCCCGCCGATATAGAGGACGGGACGCTCGGCAGCTGCGATCAGCCGGGCGGCCTCGCGGATCTGCTTGCTGTGCGGCTTCTCCACCGGGTGGTATCCCGGCAGGTCGAGCTCCTCCGGCCAGACGAACTCGGTCATCGAGGAGAGCGCGTCCTTCGCGATGTCCACCAGCACCGGACCGGGACGTCC
>JBBRIY010000022.1:0-15064 GCA_038220215.1 Propionibacteriales bacterium | reverse complement strand
TGCCTTCCTTGCCGATCAGGACGTCGAGGTGCACGGACTGGACGCCTCGCCGGCGATGGTCGCTCGTGCCCGGGCGAACTTCCCCGACCTTGACTTCACCGTTGGCCGGTTCGACCAGCTGCTGCGTCCCCGGAATGCGGCGGCGTGGGGCGCCATCGTCGCCTGGTATTCCTTCGTCCACCTGGCGCCGTCCGAGCTCGCCCCCACCATGCGGAGTGTCGGGTCCACACTGCGTCCCGGAGGCGTGTTCGCCTTCGCCGTGCACCTGGGGGACGGTGTGATGCACGCCAGCGACCTCTTGGGAACCCCGGTGGACGTGGACTTCGTCACCCACGACCGCGACGAGGTGCTCGCTGCGGTCACACAGGCCGGACTCGTCCTCGACGAGTGGTTCGTGCGCTCACCCGTGCCGAGCGAGGCCCAGACCGTCCGCCTCTACGTCCTCGCCCACACAGCAGGCTGACCCGGACCAAATTGGGGACGGTTCCAAACTCGGTCCACATCCCCGGGTTCGCACGAAAGCCCCTTGGTGGACCGAGTTTGGAACCGTCCCCATTTCGGTCCATTTCGGTCCATTTCGGTCCAGCAGGCTTGGCAACGACCGGCAGCGGAGGAACCCGGTCGGGTCAGGCTTTGCCGAGCCCGCGCTGGGGACGCCAGTGCAGGCCGGCGTCGGGGTCGACGATGAGTTCCTGGGCTGCGGGGATGCCGTCGACGAGCAGCTCGGCGCCCACCGGCGTGCCGCGCTTGAGCAGGGCGAGGCCGATCGGGCCGAGTTCGTAGTGGCGCTCCGAGGTGCCCATGCGTCCCACGGCGACACCGTCCAGCAGCACGTCGGCGCCCAGCTCCGGCAGCCGGTCGACGCTGCCGTCGAGCAGGAGCTGGGTGAGCCGGCGCGGCGGACGGCCGAGGTTGTAGACCCGTGCCACCGTCTCCTGGCCGGGGTAGCAGCCCTTGTGCAGGTGGACCGCCGGGCCCAGCAGGTCGGCGTCGGGGTTGGCGAGCTCGTTGGGGATCGTCTTCTCGTCGGTGTCGAGGAAGATCCGCGGAGTGCCGGACGCGATCCGCACCGCCTCCATCGCCCAGAGGCCGGCCAGGGAGTCACCGAGGGTCGCCGCGACGTCGGCCGCCGGCACGATGACCGGAGCACCACCGGGAGGCAGGACGAGCGCATGGTCGTCGAGTTCCGTGATCTCGACGCGGGCCGCAAACACCATCCGGCGCAGCCAGGCCAGCAAGGGCTCGAGATGGCCGGGCTCGGTGTGGCACCACAGGGTCTGGCCGTCGTCCAGGGCCCCGAAGACGTGCATGAGGCGTCCCTGCGCGTCGAGGATGTAGGCGACCGTCTGCCGCCCGGGAGCGAGGTTCCCGAAGTCCTGGCTGGTGATGTCGTTGAGCCACTTCAGCCGGTCGGAGCCGGACACGGTGAACACCGGGCGGTGGGAGAGGTCCACCCCTGCCTTCCCCGCGACCAGCGCCTTCTGTTCCCGGAACGGGTCTCCGTAGTGCCAGACCGCGCCCGCGTCGACGCCCTCGGTGAGCTTGGTGGTCATCGGCGTGCCAACGTCGCCCAGATGTACGGCTGGAGCTTCTGGTCCTCGGTCGCGCGGTCGAAGGAGAACAGGAGCTTGCCCTCGACGGTGCCGTAGAGCCGGCGTCCGGCTGTGTAGGCCACCTTCGCGTCCCTGGTGCGGGCAACCGCGTCGGTGATCAGGTCGAGGCGTCCGGGCTGGAGCTTGCCGAACCAGATCTCGGCGAAACCGTCCGGGGAGCACATCACCACGTCGACCGTCCCGTCGGCGAGCGGACGCCAGAAGCCGGTCTCCATGAACAGCGGCTTGGTCGGCGCACCGTCGGAGTCCACTTCGAACGCCTGGCACAGGTAGTGCAGGTAGTCCCCGCCGTTCTCGGCGAAGTCCACCTGGATGGCGTAGCTGACCTTCTCCTGTCCAGGCCATTCGCGGAAGCCGGTACCTTCCCAGCGTCCGCGGATCCAGGCCAGCCCGATCAGGGCAGGGTTGAGGTCGGCGGGAACTTCGAAAACCATGGTCACTCTCCTCGACGGCCGCGCAGCAGCGCGAAGATCCCGAGCCCTGCCAGGACCGCCACCACCACGCAGGCGGTGAACAACACCACGCCGGTCACGGAGAGCAGGGCTTGGTTCGGCACCCGTGCAGCATAACCACCACCCCCAGCCATCCCTTCCCGGCCGGGCGGGCAGCTGGCGTCATCCACCTATCTTTGTGGCATGCCCTTCACGCCCAGCCATGTCGCTGCGGTGTTGCCGTTCGCTCGCATCCGGGCTCTCCCGTTCGCAGTCCTCGCTGCGGGGAGCATCAGTCCCGACGTGCCCTACTTCGTGCCGGGACTTCGCTTCCTAGGCGCCTGGACGCACACGCCGGCCGGGATCGTTACTGTCGACGTGCTGCTCGGCCTCGCAGCGTGGGCGCTGTGGCGCTCGGCGGCCTCAGGACTGCACGACCTGGCGCCGGCCGGCGTCCGGGAACGCTGGACCCCACCCGGCTGGGCGGTGGATGCCTGGTGGGCGCTGCCAGTGGCCGTCGCCCTCGGTGCAGCCACCCACGTCGGCTGGGACGAGTTCACCCACGCCGGCCGCTACGGCACCACGCACCTGGCCTTCCTCGCCGCCACCTACCCCAGCCCATTGGGCCCACTCGCCGGCTACCGGTACGCCCAGTACGCCAGCGGCGTGTTCGGCCTCGTGGTCATCGTCGTCGCTGCGCTTCGCCGGCAGCGGACGCCGCAGGAGCGCCGGACGCCCACCCGTCTGGCGCCGGCTTTGCCATGGCTCTGCCTGGTTGCCGGCTCGGTGGGGGCCGGTGTCCGGGTGCTCGCGGACGGGGGTTTCGGCATTGCCTGGGACGCTCTTGCTTTCGCTGCGATCACCGGCGGGCTGGCTGCGGCTGCAGCCATGCTGCTGCTGGCCTGTTGGGGCCATGCGGCAACCCGGAACCGTGCCGCGATTTCGCACCTCGATCGGTGACGGCTACCCGTTCCGTGCCCTCTGGCTGCAACCAGGTGCGGATTCACGACACCGTGCCACCGCAGCCCGTGATTTGATGGGCGGGTGCGGGCGGTGGTGCAGCGGGTCAGCAGGGCGAGCGTGAGCATTGATGGCGAGGTCGTCGGCGCCATCGACGAGATGGGCCTGCTCGTGCTCGTTGGCGTCACTCATACCGACACGCCTGCGGTCGCGGACAAGCTGGCCGACAAGACCTGGCAGTTGCGCATCCTTCCCGGCGAGCTGAGCTGCGCAGATACGGGCGCCCCACTGCTGGTGGTCAGCCAGTTCACCCTCTATGCCGATACCCGCAAGGGACGGCGTCCGTCCTGGGCGGCAGCGGCGCCTGGACCGGTCAGTGAGCCGCTCGTCGAGGCCTACATCGCAGCCCTGCGCAGCCGTGGTGCTGAGGTCGCAACCGGTCGTTTTGGGGCGATGATGGAGGTGTCGGGGGTCAACAGTGGCCCCGTCACCCTGATCCTCGACGTCGACCCCTGAGTTCGCCACAGCGTTCCGGTATCGGCTCGGGCCTGAGAATCACTAAGGTTTGCTCCAGACCATCAAACGAGATGGCTGTTCAGGAGGTGGACATGGCGCAATTGCTGCTTGTCAGCAACGAAGTCGCCAACGGCACCCCTGCGGAGCGCTCGCTCCCCGTCCTCGCCCTGCTCCCCCACGAGATCATCGGGGTGGCCGCCGACACCCAGGCCCTCACCGAGTCGGCCCGTGTCGACCTCGTCGTGCTGGACGGGCGCGCGGACCTCGCCGGAGCCCGCATGATGTCGCGGCTGTTCCAGTCGTCGGGCTCCACCGTCCCGCTGCTCCTGGTGCTCCTGGAGAGCGGCCTGGCCGCCGTCGCCGCCGACTGGGGGCTCTCCGACGTCGTCCTCGACACCGCTGGTCCAGCGGAGTTCGAAGCCCGGATCCGGATGCTCGTCACCGCCGCAGCGAATGACGGCCTGATCTCGTCCGGCGGCATCGTGATCGATGATGCCGCCTACTCGGTGATGCTTGACGGCGTCCCGCTCGACCTCACCTACACCGAGTTCGAACTCCTGAAGTACCTCGTGCAGCACCCCGGGCGGGTGTTCAGCCGCGAGCACCTGCTCGCTGACGTGTGGGGCTACGACTACTACGGCGGCACCAGGACGGTCGACGTCCACGTGCGGCGCCTGCGGGCCAAGCTCGGCACCGAGCACGAGTCGCTGATCGGCACCGTCCGCAACGTCGGCTACCGCTTCTCTCCGGACGGTTCCGGCCGCCGCTGAGAACCCTTGGGCTACCCTGCCCGGGTGTGGACGAACCGACTGACCCCGGAACAGGCTGACCTGGTACGTGCCCTCGCTGCACGCGCTGAGGCGGCCGACGGAATCGACCCGCTGAACGAGGAGGCCCGATTCGCCCTTCGTGACGGCACCGGCCAACACGTGCTCCTCACCGGCGTGCCCGGGACGGCGGCCGGCTATCTGCAGTGGCAGCCGTCCTACGGAACCGCGCAGGTCGTCGTCGACCCGGACCACCGCCGGCGCGGGCTCGGTACCAGCCTTCTGGCTGTCCTCGACGACCGTCCGTCGCCGGAGGCGGGGCCTCCAGCGAGCGACGTCAGCGGCATCTGGGCATTCGGCGACCTGCCGCCTGCACGCGGCTTCGCCCAGGCGAACCATCTGGCCCCGGCCCGCAGCCTGTTGATCATGGACCGCAGCCTCGCCGGGATCGCTGCACCCGCGGTCCCGGACGGGCTCAGCCTGCGTAGCTACACCGACGCCGACGCCGGGCAACTGCTGGCGGTGAACGCCGCGGCTTTCGCACACCACCCCGAGCAGGGCGCGCTGGACGCCGCCGGCCTCGCCGCCCGGATGGCCGAGCCCTGGTTCGACCCCGCCGGGCTCATCCTCGGGTTCGACGCCGAGGGACTTGCCGGCTTCCACTGGACCAAGCAGGTCGGCGACACCGGTGAGGTGTACGTGATCGGTGTTGCCCCACGGACGCAGGGCAGGGGGTACGGGAAGGTATTGCTCCAGGCCGGCCTCGCCCACCTGCGCGACACCGGGAGTGAGCGGGTATTGCTGTACGTCGACAGTGCCGAAGATGTAGCGGTAAGAATGTACGAGAGCGCAGGATTCGACGTCGCCAGGCGTGACGTCCTCTACGCGCCGAAAGATCAGGAGCAGCCATGACCTCGGTTGAGGACGAAGAGACCCTCGACGACTCCGTCGAGGAGCCGCCCGAGCTGCCGGCCGACCGGTTCCCCGACCGCGAGCTGTCCTGGCTGGCCTTCAACAACCGGGTGCTTGACCTGGCGAAGGACGCCAAGCGCGTCCCCCTGCTGGAGCGGGCACGGTTCCTTGCGATCTTCTCCTCCAACCTCGACGAGTTCTTCATGGTGCGCGTTGCCGGCCTCAAGCGCCGCATCGCCGCCGGCCTGGCCATGGCAAGCAACTCCGGGATGCTGCCACGGGAGCTGCACGACGCGATCCTCAGCCGCACCCGCGAGCTCGTCACAGAGGCAGCCACCGTGTTCGCCGACGACGTCCGTCCTGCCCTTGCCGGGCACGGCATCGAGATCCTGCGCTGGGAGGAGCTGAACCCCGACGAGCGCCACAAGATGACCGAGCTCTTCGAGAACCGGATCTTCCCGGTCCTGACACCGCTGGCCGTCGACCCGTCCCATCCGTTCCCGTACATCTCCGGACTGAGCGTCAACCTGGCCGTCCTGCTGAAGAACCCGGTCACCGGGGCGCGGCAATTCGCCCGGGTGAAGGTGCCGACCATCCTTTCCCGGTTCGTTGCCCTAGGCGAAGGTCGGTTCGTCCCGCTGGAGGACGTGATCGCCCGGCACCTCGACCGGCTGTTCTCCGGCATGCAGATCATCGACCACAGCACGTTCCGGGTGACGAGGAACGAGGATGTCGAGGTCGAGGAGGACGACGCGGAAAACCTTCTGTTCGCCCTGGAGAAGGAACTGCTCCGCCGCAAGATCGGACGGCCGCCGGTGCGCCTCGAGGTCGAGGACGACATCGACGACAAGATGCTCGATCTGCTGGTCAGCGAGCTCGACATCTCCGACAAGGAGGTCTTCCGGCTCCCCAGCCCGCTCGACCTGCGCGGACTGTTCTCCATCGCGGACCTCGACCGCGAGGCACTGGCTTACCCGTCCTTCCTGCCGAAGACGCATCCCGAGCTTGCAGAGGTCGAGACCGCCCAACCGGCCGACCTGTTCGCTGCGCTGAAGAACCGGGAGGTGCTGCTGCACCACCCCTACGACTCGTTCGCCACGAGCGTCCAGCGGTTCATCGAGCAGGCCGCTGCCGACCCCGCCGTACTGGCCATCAAGCAGACGCTGTACCGCACCTCGGGCGACTCGCCGATCATCGACGCCCTGATCGAGGCTGCCCAGGCAGGCAAGCAGGTGCTCGCCCTCGTCGAGATCAAGGCGCGCTTCGACGAGCAGGCCAACATCGCGTGGGCACGGAAGCTGGAGAAGGCCGGCTGCCACGTCGTCTACGGCATGCTGGGGCTGAAGACCCACTGCAAGTTGTCGCTGGTGGTGCGCGAGGAGCCGACAGGCCTTCGCCGCTACGTGCACATCGGCACCGGGAACTACAACCCGAAGACCGCCCGGATGTATGAGGACATGGGCCTGCTCACCTCCAACGCCGTCATCACCGACGACGTCGCGCGTCTGTTCAACCACCTGTCCGGCATGGCACAGGAGACCCACTACAAGCGGCTCCTCGTCGCCCCTCACGGCGTGCGCCGCGGGCTCGTGGACAACATCAACACCGAGATCTTCAACCACAACCGCGGTCTCCCCGCCGGGGTGAGGATCAAGGTCAACTCGATCGTCGACGAGGCCGTCACCGACGCGCTGTACCGGGCCTCGATGGCCGGGGTTCGGGTGGACCTGTGGGTGCGGGGCATCTGCTCCGTCCGCCCGGGCGTCCCAGGCCTCAGCGAGAACATCCGGGTGCGCAGCATCCTCGGCAGGTTCCTCGAGCACAGCCGGCTGTTCTGGTTCGCCAACGGCGGTGACCCCAAGGTCGGCATCGGCTCCACCGACCTGATGCATCGCAACCTCGACCGCCGCGTCGAGGTGGTGGTGGGGCTGAACAACCCCAAGCACATCGCGCAGATCGAGGCCATGTTCGACCTGGCCTTCGACGAGGGCACCGCAGCATGGTGGCTGGAAGGCGACACCTGGACGCAGCGGACCCTCGGCGACGACGGGGAGCCGCTGCTCGACATCCAGGAACACCTGATCTCCACCATGGGCCAGCGCCGGGCGGTAGAGCGCTAACCCGTCATGGCGAAGACGAGCGCGGGAAAGAAGGTCGCCGCGGCGGGCACGGTGGTGCTGCGCCCGGTCGCCGGCGGCGAGCCAGAAGTGCTGCTGGTGCACCGTCCGAGGTACAACGACTGGAGCCTGCCCAAGGGCAAGATCGACCCCGATGAGTACCTGGCCGGCTGCGCTGTGCGCGAGACCAGGGAGGAGTCGGCCGTCGACGCCCGGCTCGGCCTTCCCCTCGACCGGATCACCTACCCGGTCAATGGCGGCATGAAGACCGTCTCCTACTGGCAGGCCCGCGGCGTGCACGAGGGCGTCCACACTCCTGGCGATGAGGTGGACGAGGTCCTGTGGCTGCCCGCCTCCGAGGCCCTGGAGCAGCTGACCTACGACGACGAGCGTCCGCTGATCACCCAGGCGGTCGAGCTGCCGGCGAACACCACCCCCGTGGTGATCGTGCGCCACGGCAAGGCCATGCTGCGGGCGAACTGGACCGGACGCGACCGGGCCCGCACGCTGAATGAGCGTGGACGCCGCCAGAGTCGGCTCCTGGTGCCGCTGCTGGAGGCCTTCGGGGTGGGGCGGCTGGCCTCCTCCACTGCCGTGCGGTGCCTGAAGACCCTCCAGCCCTACGCCAAGGCGCATCGCCTGGAGGTGGAGGGCTGGTCGACCTTGACGGAGGAGCAGGGCGAGAAGAGCGCGAAGGCCGTCATCACCTTGACCAGGCGCCTGGCTAGCCAGGCAGTCGAGTCCGGCGTCCCCCTGGCGCTCTGCGGGCACCGTCCCGTCCTGCCCCTGATGCTGGAGGCCCTCGGCATCCCGGCGCGCCCGCTGCAGCCAGGATCGGCCATCGTCGCCCACCTGGACCCGTCAGGAAAGGTCCTGGCGGTCGAGCTCCACAAGCCCCGGATCTGACCCGACGCCCCAACAAAAGCCACCACTTCGCGCAGAAGCCGCCGTTGAAACGGCGGCTTCTGCGACAGGTGGCGGCTTCTGGGTGCTGGGAGGCTGGGACGGGGCCGCGGTGGCGACCGCGGCGGCGGCTCTGGGACCTCGGCTCAGGACCTCGGGCTCAGGACCTCGGGCTCAGGACCTCGGCGCGGCCGTGCTGGCGCGGACGATGAGTTCGGGGGCGAGCACGACGTGCTGGGTGCGCGGGGCACCGTCCTCGATGATCTGCAGCAGCAGTTCCACCGCCCGCTGGCCGATCGCGTCGAAGTCCTGGCGGATCGTGGTCAGGCTGGGGCTGAAGAACGCCGCCTCCGGGTAGTCGTCGAAGCCGACGAGGCTGACGTCCTCCGGGCAGCGCAGGCCGAGTTCGTGCATGGCGTGCAGGGTGCCCAGGGCCATCGAGTCGTTGGCGACGAAGATCGCCGTCACGCCCGGATGCTTCAGGACCTCCATCGCCGACGCGTAGCCCGACGCGGCGGACCAGTCGCCGTGGACGACGGGTGGCACGTCCGCGCCGGCCGCCGTGAGGGCCTCCTGCCAGCCGAGGACCCGCTCCACGCCCTCGTACCACAGCGACGGTCCGGCGATGTGCCACACCGTGGCGTGCCCCAGGCCGAGAAGGTGGTCGGTCGCCAGCTTGGCACCCAGGCGCTGATCGACGCTCACCACCGGGTAGTCACCGGGGGTGCCGGCGTGGATGGCGACCATCGGCGGCAGGTCGGCGTGCCGGTCACCGTTGCGCGGGACCTCGGAGATCAGCGGCTGCAGCAGGATCACGCCGTCGGAGGACCGGGAGCGCAGCAGGTTCGCCCCCTGCGAGACAGCCGTGCGGTCCGGGTCGCTGAGGTGGGCGATCGTCACCGAGTAGCCGCGTTCGCGGGCGGCGCCCTCTATGCCGCGCAGGGCGGCCCGGGGGCCGTAGAGGGTGGTGTCGACGGTGAGAACGCCGATGCTGTGGGAACGGCCGCTCGCGAGACCGCGCGCCATCATGTTGGGGCGGTAGTCCAGGGAGTCCATGGCCACCATCACCCGCTCGCGGGTCTCTACGGCCACCTTTGCGTGACCGTTGATGACGCGGGACACCGTCATGGTGGAAACCCCGGCCAACTTGGCGACGTCGGTGAGCGTCGGTGCCCGATACCCCGCGACGCCGCCGCCAACGACGTCGTTCATGAGTGTTAGCGTATTACATTCTGCTCGCTGAGCGCGCCTGTCCGCGCCAGACAAGGGTGTCCGGCAATTCATCCTCCGTTCACCTTGTGGTCGGTGTTCGGACAACCGCTGCCCCTAGCGTGAGCGTCAGAGCATCCCGCTCGATCGACTCTGCGAAACTGAAGGACAAGCGTGAGAATCAAGACGATCGCCACCGCCGCCCTGGTCACGGCCACCGCCCTGGCCTTTGCCGGCTGCGCGTCCAACGAGACCCCAGCTGCTGGCGGCACGACCGCCGCGGGCGGGGCCACGACCCTGACGGGTGTGGGCTCCAGCGCAATGAAGGCAGCCCAGGAGAAATGGGTGGCCGACTTCCAGACCAAGAACTCCTCCATTACCGTGAACTACTCCCCCGACGGCTCGGGCGCAGGCCGCTCGGCCTTCATCGCCGGTGCCGCGAACTTCGCGGGCTCGGACCGTCCGTTCAAGGACGAGGAGATCGGCGCCGGCAAGTTCGCCGGCTGCGCCGCGGACTCCAATGCCCTGGCCCTCCCGGTCTACATCTCGCCGATCGCCGTCATCTTCAACGTCGACGGGGTGACAGAGCTCACCTTCGACACCGACACGATCGCCAACATCTTCGCCGGCAAGATCACCAAGTGGAACGACCCGGCGATCGCCAAGACGAACCCCGACGCGAAGCTGCCGGACATGGCCATCACCGCCGTCCACCGCGGGGATGACTCGGGCACGACCAACAACTTCACCGACACCCTGAACAAGACGTCGCCGACTGTCTGGACCGAGAAGGCCGCGGACACGTTCCCCGCAGCCTTCGGCGGCGAGGCTGCCAACGGCACCGCCGGCATGATCCAGGCCGTGACCGGTGGCAAGGGCACGATCGGCTACGCCGACGCCTCCGCGGCCGGCGAGCTCGGCAATGCCAGCATCCTGGTCAACGGCAAGCCGCTCAAGCCCACGCCCGAGGCGGCCGCGGCCATCCTCGACAACTCCAAGACCATCGCCGGCCGCGACGCCAACGACCTCAGCTACTCGTTGGAGCGGACGTCGGAAGGCGTCTACCCGGCGGTACTGGTCTCCTACGTCATCGTCTGCCAGACCTACAAGGACGCTGCCGTTGGCACGCTCGTGAAGGACTACGTGACCTACATCGCTTCCGCCGATGGCCAGACGGCCGCAGCGACAGCAGCGGGCTCCTCTCCCCTGTCGTCTGCACTGCAGGCCAAGGTCAAGACCGCGATCGACTCGGTCAAGTAAAGCTGTTGCCTGAAACAGGACCCGTGGGCGGCGCCGGTGCATCCACCGGCGCCGCCCTGGCACGTAACCTTGGCGGAACCGCAAGAAAGCAGGCTGAGTCGATGACCCAGAAGCTCACCCGGGCAGACACCTCGGCCGGTCCACAGCCGGGTCCCGGCAGGACCCCCGACCCCAAGCGTCGGGGTGACCGGATCTTCCGCGGTTTCGCCATGGGCGCCGGCATCATGATCCTGGTGATCCTCGCGCTCGTCGCGACCTTCCTTCTCATCCAGGGCTCACCTGCCCTGTTCGCCGACCCCGCCAAGCTGATGTCCCAGGGGTATGGGGAGTTCCTCCCGTGGGTGTTGCCCTACGCGTTCGGTACCATCTGGGCTGCCGTCCTCGCCCTCGTGCTCGCGGTGCCGGTCGCCATCGGCATCGCCTTGTTCATCTCGCACTACGCGCCGCGCCGCCTGGCGCAGCCGCTGGGCTACGTGATCGACCTGCTGGCTGCCGTGCCGTCCGTGGTGTTCGGCCTGTGGGGCTCGCTGGTGCTGGCCCCAGCAGCCGTCCCGCTGTACGAATGGCTGAATGCCAACCTCGGCTTCATTCCCCTGTTCGCCGGGCAGGTGTCCGGCGGTGGTCGCAACATGTTCACCATCGCCATCGTGCTGGCCACCATGATCCTGCCGATCATCACGAGCCTGTGCCGCGAGGTCTTCCTGCAAGCGCCCCGGCTCCATGAGGAGGCAGCGCTCGCGCTCGGCGCCACCCGTTGGGAGATGATCAAGATGGCGGTGTTCCCGTTCGCCCGACCCGGCATCATCGCCGCTGTCATGCTCGGCCTCGGACGCGCTCTCGGCGAGACGATGGCGGTGACCATGGTGCTGTCTGGCACGCGCAACATCACCTTCGAGCTGCTCACCAGCCAGAACCCGAACACCATTGCTGCCACCATCGCGCAGAACTTCCCTGAGGCCTTCGGGCTCAAGACCAGCCAGCTGGTCGCCGCCGGCCTGGTGCTGTTCCTGATCACGCTCGTGGTGAACATGATCGCCCGCTGGATCGTTTCCCGCCGCGCCGAATACTCCGGAGCCAACTGATGACCACCATCACCCACCGGCTCGGGAGCGAGACCCTCACTGCCGGCCGCCTGCCGAAGCCAACGATCCCGGTGACGGCCGTAGCCAGCGCAGTCCTCGGCTACTCCCTTGCCGTCCTCGCATCGGGCGGAGCCAATATCGGCCTCGCCACCCTCTTCGCCTTCCTGCTCTTCCTGGTGACCATCGAGATCGCCACTCGCGTCGTTGAGGGTGCCCGCCAGGCCGCCGATCGTCGGGCGGCCAACCTGATCGCCGGGTCATTCCTGCTGGCTCTGGTCCCGCTGGGCTCCCTGACCTGGGTGACCGTGAGCAAGGGCCTGGCCCGATTCGACCTGGCATTCTTCAGCCAGTCGATGCGTAACGTTGTCGGTGAGGGCGGCGGCGCCATCCACGCCGTCTACGGCACTCTCTACGTCACCGGCATGGCCACGCTGATCTCCGTGCCGATCGGGCTTCTGACGGCCATCTACCTCGCCGAGTACGGCGCCCGCAACCGACTGTCGAAGGCCATCACCTTCTTCGTTGACGTGATGACCGGCGTGCCGTCGATCGTCGCAGGCCTGTTCGCCTACGCCTTGTTCGGCCTTCTCTTCGGCCCCGGCTCACGGTCGGGCTTTGCCGGTAGTGTCGCGCTCGCCGTGCTGATGATCCCGGTCGTCGTGAGGTCGTGCGAAGAGCTGCTGAAGCTGGTGCCCAACGAACTGCGCGAGGCCGCCTATGCCCTTGGTGTGCCGAAGTGGCTGACCATCGTGCGGGTCGTCATCCCCACCGCGATCTCCGGCATCATCTCCGGCATCATCCTCGCCATCGCGAGGGTGATCGGCGAGACTGCCCCGCTGCTGATCGCAGCCGGCTTCACGGCGTCCCTGAACAACAACATCTTCTCGAACCCGATGATGACTCTTCCGGTGTTCGTCTACGACTCGTACGCCCACCCGGGCACCGAGGTGCAGGTGTACTGGGATCGGGCCTGGGCGGGCGCGCTCACCCTGATCCTGATCGTGATGACGTTGAATCTGATCGGCCGGCTGATCGCCCGGCGCTTCGCACCCAAGACCGGACGCTGAGGAAAGAGCCATGTCCAAGCGCATTGAGACCACCGACCTGAACGTCTACTACGGCGACTTCCGCGCCGTGGAGGACGTCACGATCACCATCCAGCCGCGCGCGGTCACCGCGTTCATCGGCCCGTCCGGCTGCGGCAAGTCGACCTTCCTGCGGACGCTGAACCGCATGCACGAGGTGATCCCGGGCGCGCGGGTCGAGGGCGAGGTGCTGCTCGACGGCGAGAACCTGTACGCCGCGGGCGTCGACCCGGTACGGGTGCGCCGCCAGGTGGGCATGGTGTTCCAGCGACCCAACCCGTTCCCGACGATGTCCATCAAGGAGAACGTCCTCGCCGGCATCAAGCTGAACTTCAACCGGATGCCCAAGAACGAGCAGGACGAACTCGTGGAGCGCTCGCTGCGCAGCGCCAACCTCTGGGAAGAGGTCAAGAACCGCCTCGACCTGCCGGGTTCGGGGCTGTCCGGCGGCCAGCAGCAGCGACTCTGCATCGCCCGGGCGATCGCCATGTCGCCGGAGGTCCTCCTGATGGACGAGCCGTGCTCCGCGCTCGACCCGATCTCGACGCTCGCCATCGAGGACCTGATGTCGGAGTTGAAGGAGAAGTACACGATCGTGATCGTGACCCACAACATGCAGCAGGCAGCCCGGGTCTCCGACACCACCGCCTTCTTCAACATCGCCGGCACCGGCTCGCCCGGCCGCCTGATCGAGAGCGGCCCCACGGACAAGATCTTCTCCACCCCCGACGTGAAGGCAACCGAGGACTACATCTCCGGCCGCTTCGGCTGACCCCGAAGGTCCGTCCCGCGACGTTGCGCCTGCTAGTGCACGTTGCGCCTGCTGTAGCGGGCGCAACGTGAGCCAACTGGCGCAACGTCGGGGTGATGGTGGAACGGGATGGGCTCACAAGGTCGTCGCATATCATTTCCGCGTGAGCAGCAGCGCAGGATGGTACCCCGATCCGGGTGGTCAGGCCGGACTCTTCCGCTACTGGACGGGCACAGCCTGGACGGCGGCGGTCACCCCGAATCCGCAGGCCACCCCCCCTCCAACCGGAGCGGGTGAGTCGCAGGCCTTCGGGCCCGGCGGCGGACTTCCCGGTGGCTCCGGCTACCAGGGCGGCTCCGGCTACCAGGGCGGCACGGGTTACCAGGGCGGCACGGGTTACCAGGGCGGCTCGGGCTATCCGCAGAACGGGTCGGGCTACGTCGCAGGCGCCCAGCCCGGTCGCAAGAAGGCCATCGGCTGGTGGGTCGCGGGCGGCGCGGCACTCCTTGCGATCGTGCTGGTGATCTGGTTCATCGCCCAGGGCGGCGCGGGCACGATCATTCCCGGCATCCCCGCACAGCCGTCCGGTACGGCCTCGGCGAACATCTGCCCCAAGCCCCAGGCCACAGCCAGCGCCACGGCACCCGCCCAGGCCAACGACGGCCGGGTGCACGGCGGCAAGATCTCCTACCCCATGCTGGGCTCCCCCTGGGGCGAGGTGACCGGCGACAACCGGGTGCCGTTCGGACGCGACGTAGCCAGCCAGAGTGTCGTTCAGGAGGAGAACTACGACGGCGAGGGCCACAGCTGGGTGTCGTCGGTGCTGATCGGCGAGCTGGTCGCCGGCGACGGCTTCTTCAGCCCGAAGGAGGGCTCGGAGATCGTGATGAAGTGCGTCGTCGGAGAGTTCTACGGCGACGCGGTGGTGGCCCGCAAGGACACCACCTCCAAGCAGATCACGGTCGACGGCAACGAGGCGTGGTACCTCGAGAGCCACCTCACCTTCGACATCCCGAACCTGATCACCAAGGGCGAGACGGCGATCGTCGTCATCGTCGACACCGGCGTGGAGTCGTCCTCGCTGTACTACGCATCCATCCCGGACACCGCAGATCCGGCGCTCATGACCCAAGCCCGGAACCTGGTGGACGAGCTCAGGGTCGTCGTCTGATCCTAACGGTTCGTTCCTCACCGCTCGTCAAGACTCCTCCCTTTCCAGCGCTTCGCGCTGTGGCGGTCGTCGTCTAGCCGCAGTCGTAGCCTCCGACCGTCTCCTTCAGGGCGAGGACGCGGGCAGTCGACGTTGTGAGTTGCTGCGCGAACGCCGCGTCTGTGGTCGCCCGCTTCTTCACGCCCGCGACCATGGCTGCGGTCAGGCCGGGGCTGGCATTGATCACGAGGTCGCCACCGGCAGCGAGGAAACGCACCGCACGCTGCGACGCCGGCACGGATTTCAGT
>JBBRIY010000021.1:0-15072 GCA_038220215.1 Propionibacteriales bacterium | reverse complement strand
CCGCCGGAAGTCGCCGGCCTCGAACGCCACCACGACCTGGCTGCCCTTCTCGGGCATGATCTGCAGTCCCTGGTCACCGTCGGCGTACGGGCTGCACAGCGTCGCCCAGGCGCGGACGTCGGCGTCGCCGTCGGTCCCGAGGCTCGGGAACCGCACCTCCACCCGGCCCATCCGGTCGGGGTCGTCGAACAGCTTGGTGACCAGAGCCGGGTAGACGCCGAAGAACCGGGGGCCCTGGCCGTCGACGGGAGCGGGGAGGCCCATCACGAGCCCGGATTCAGGGTGGGGCGCTCCGCGACGAAACTGGTCCGCAAGCCGCGCACGTTGTCGTAGGTATGGGTGACCCTCGTCACGTAATAGCCGCTGCCCTCGAAGGGAGCGCCGACCAGTTCGAGCCGCAGTTGGGTGCCCACGGTGAGGTCGGGGGTGCCGCGGGTCATCCCGGTTGCTGTGACGAACCGCCGCGCCCGACGCAGCATCTCCGCCCGCGCCCAGGCACGGGCCTCCGCCGTCGTCAGTGGCACCTCGCGCACCCGGAAGGTGGGGTGCGCGTCCAGCGCCCGTTCGAGGATCTCCGGGCCGGTGCGACCCGCGGAAGCCTCGGTGCGGATGGTGGTGGCGTCAGCGAGTTCATTGATGACCGTCTTCGTGCGCGCGTCATAGCCACCCACGCTCACCGCGGTTCGCTGGTGGGCGAGGTCTGCTGTGATCCTGCACGTGAGCAGGTCGGCGCCGTGGATCAGGGTGATCGCGTTGCCGCGGCGAGCCGAGCGGTCACTGAAGTGAAGGGTCTTCCCGGTGCACCACAGGTCCGCCTGCAGGCGCCGGGCGCGCTCGCGCAGGAATGCGAGGTCGCTCTGATTCACCTGCTGTAGTACGTCGTAGTGCGGTCCCTTGACGTCGACGTCGGCCTCCAGGTGGTTCTTCTCCGCCAGGAAGCGCGCCACGGCCGCGTCGTCGGTGTTGGTGTAGGTGTGCATTCGCCGGGTCAGCCGCAGCCGCATCAGGCGATCCTCAGCCAGCATGATGGCCACCGGCTGCTCGCTGTCCCCGAGCACGACCTCCAGCCCGGAGACGGTGCCGTCGAAGACGGTCTGCTGGGAGGTGTCGCTTCCGAGCGCCACCTGCAGGTCGGTGCCGAAGTCGAACTCGGTGCCGTCCAGGTGCAGCAGTTCCCCGGGCGGGCCGGGTGCACCCACCCCGGTCGCGACGAAGTGCGCCTCCAGGGTCCGAAGGCCCTCCACCCCCTCGTCAACGACCAGGCGGACACAGTCGCGGGCCAGTGCCCCGACGACCTGGCCGCCCACGGTGAAGACCGGGCTGGCGATGCCGAGCAGGGTGTCAGTCATCGAAGTCCTCCGCGCACACCCGCGTGCGGAGCCGCTGGACGCGCGCCTGGACCGAGCGCCATTCGTCCTCGGGTGCGCCGGGGTACTTCGGGCCTGACTGCGCTGCTGCCACTCCCTGCGCACCGCCCGCGTGACTGCCCGCGCCCGAGAGTTCGGTGTGGATCTCGCCGACATGAACGGTCATGGCGTTGACCTTCCGCAATGGTTACCCGCAGTCTCACCGCCGTTGCGTTACTCCAGCGTCACTGATGCCCTCGCCCGCAGCGGTACCCCCTGGCCATAGCTGAGGCTGCGGGGATCCGGTGCCGAGACCGATCCGCGCGCGCTGCCGCCTGCGGTCACGCTCCCCCCAGGGACGGCGAACGCTGCGCGGGCACTCGCCTGGGCGGAAGCGGACGCGTCGGCCTGCACCCGCACCGACGCAGCCCCGAGGCCGCCGGACTCGGCGAGGACGAACCCTGCCCTGGCTTCGGCCCCGGCTCCAGCTCCGAAGGACACCCCGCCGCGCGCGGACGCGGAGCCGCTGATGCCCAGCGCTGCACGGGCCTGGGCGACATCGTTGACCCCGGCGTCGGCCGTGAACCCCCCGCCCGCCGCGAATCCGACGGACGCGGACGCCGAAGCGGAGGCGCTGACGGAAGCACCCAGCTGCACCTGGGCGCCGGCCGACAGCGAGAGCGGGCTGTCAAGACCGGCCATCGCCGAACGCCAGGTCGCCGGGTCCTGTTCCAGCCGGGTGAGCAACTGCTGGACGCTCTCACCCGCCTGGGCCAGCGCCGTGGACACCGGGTCGGGGGTGGCCGATGACCCCGGACCGGTCCCCGGCACGCCGCTCGGCACGGCGGCCCCACCAGGGCTGTTGGGCCGCGTTGCGGCGGCGGAGGCGCCGGCCTTGCGGGAGTCGCGCACCCCGGGGCCGAGCTTCTGTGCCTCCCAGTCGGGGTTCTGTTCGGTGATCGTGATCGACAGCTTCGCGCGCAGCGGCCGCCCGTCCGGGGAGAAGTAGTCCAGGTCCTCCGTGAGCTGGGTGACGATGCCCTGGAATTTGAACGTTCCCCAGGCGAACAGCACGGCCGCCGGGGGATCCTTCGGCGTCTCTTTGGTCGGTTCGGTGAACTGCCGCACCAGTTTGGTCAGTTCGCGGACATCCTTCGGCTTGCCGTTCCCGTCGCCCTCGGCGGTGTCGAACTCGAGGTCGAAGGTCAGCGTCGCGGGCTGGACCGACGGCATCTGGCGCTTCTGCGTGTTGGTGGTGGCCCCACCCTTGTCGACGTTGTTCGACCGGGTCAGCTTGAGGGTCGTCGGGTTGAACTGCACGTCGAAGGCCCGGCTCGGGTTGGGCTCGAAGGAGGCCTTGCCGTTCTTTCCTTTGGCCGGAATCTGCTTCAGCGGCGTCATCCTCGCCTTGATCAGCTCCGTGGTCACTCCGGCACCTCCATTCGCAGACCCTCGTGCACGATGTGCAGTTCCTCGATCGCGATCTCGCCCGTGCGCGCGTTCAGGCTGGGCCCGGTCACCTTCTGCGGCAGGCCGCGGTCGAACGTCCAGGTGGCCAGCGGGGTGCGCAGCTGGGGGTCGTAGACCTGGATGCGGCCGTCGTAGCGGGAGACCGGCAGCGCTCCGCTCACCATGCGGGTGAGCCAGCTCCACAGGTCGTGGTTGGCTGCCGACGTCGCGTCGGCGGAGAACATCCCGCGCTTCAGGATGATCGGGGACAGCTTCACCCGTCCGACCTGGCGGATGACCCCGTCGTTGCGGCCGCCCTCGAGGTACTCCTTCACGTCGGCCTCCAGGTCGAGGCCGCTGCACTCGGCGAAGTGGCCCTCGTTGTCGAGCACATCGGGGTCCCACGGTTTGGGCGGTGTGCCACCGCCGGGCACGAGGGTGAGGGTGACCCGGAAGCGGAACGCGGGCAGCAGGAAGACGTCACTCATCGCGCGCCACCGTCAGGCTGCCGTCCGGGTCGCGCGCGATCCGCACCAGGATGTATTCCAGCGGCACGGCTGGCGCGACGCCGATCTCCGCGACCAGCCGGCCAAGAGCCTGCGAGGTGGGCGGGTTCACGTCGTCACCGCAGCGAACGAAGAACGACTCTGCCTCGGTCCTCCCGGCGAAAGCCCCGCGGCGGGACAGGTCGCGCAGGAAACCGGTGAGCACGCGGGCGAGCCGCTCCCGGAGTTCTGGGGTGTTGGGCTCGAAGGCCAGCCACTGGGTCTGGCGTTCCAGGCTCAAGCGCAGCATGGTCATCAGGCGCCGGACGCTCAGCTGCCGGTAGTCAGGGTCGGAGGACAGCGTGCGGGCGGCGCCCAGCCGGAAGCCGTCCCGCTCTGCGCGGAAGACGTTGATGCCCAGGCCGTGCAGCCGGTCGTGCAGGGCGTCGGTCACCGAAGCCTCCGCCCGGACGGCGTTCCTTGCCAGCTCGTTGGCCGGCCCCCACGGCAGGCCCAGCCGGAGTTCCCGCTCGGCGATGATCCCGGCGGCGAAGGCGGACGGCGGCACGGCGAGCGCCCGTCCGCCGGGGCCGTCCGCGACAGCGAGCCACGGGTGGTAGGCGGCGGCGTAGCCGCAGTCGAAGCGTGCCCGCCAAGCGGTGACCTGGCTGATCGACAGCCCGTCCGGGACGTCGAGGAGGGCGACGAAGCGCCGGTGCCGGCGGGCAGTCTCGACCACCTTCTCCTGGCGCAGGATGATCTCGGCGAGATCGGCGGGTGCTCCGGTGTCGAGCCCTCCGGGGATCACGGCGACCGGCTGGTGGACGGGCTCGGGCTCCGCCGCGTCACAGACGCTGCAGCAGTGCCGAGCCCGGCGCCGCGGTCGCAGGACGGGCGGGTCCGGCGCAGGGGTGTAGGGGCGCCAGGTGAGGTCAGGGACGCAGAGCAGGCCGAGTTCGCCGACGCGGGCCACCCGGTCGACGCCGACGTGCAGGGCCGCCCGGTCGGGGGTCTCCTCCTCGTCGATGCCCTCGGCGTCCCCGTCCGCGTCGAAGAGGGAGTCGCGGTCGACGAGATGTGACCGGTCAACGCCCGGGACGAGGAGGTCGGCAGCGACGGGGGAGAGGGTCGCTGACGGAGCCAGGTCGACGTCGAGCCAGTCACCGACGGCCACCATCAGGTGGGCTTCTGCGCGCAGCACCGTGGGCAGCCAGCGCGGGTGGTCTGCGCGGAGCCCCAGCCCGGCCAGTTGTTCGCCGCCAGTCGTCGGGTCGTCGACGGCGAGGGTGCCGGTGACGACCTCGAAACCGGTCACCGTCCCGGTCTCCAGCGGCAGTTCGGCGTCAAGCCACACCCGCGGCCGGTCCCCCCGTGCCAGCCGGTCGTCGAGCCGGTCCACCCAGCGCAGGGCGACGCCCGACGGGAGCGCGGGGTCGCTCAGCCGCAGCAGGGAGCCGGCGGTGACGGCTGCACCCGGTGGGAGCCGCAGGACGTCGCGATCCTCCACCTCTGCCTGGCCGAGCTGGGTGGCCCGGTAGTGCAGGTGAAGGTGCAGGCTGTTGCCCCAGGCGCCCTCGTTGGCGGCCCGCAGCAGGGCGGGCGGGCCTTCGATCCTCAGGCCGAAGGTGGCCGTCGCGTCCTCGGTGCGGGCGGCGCCGTCGCCGTGCGGCGCGAGGCGCACCACGTACGCCACCTGGCCGCCCTGCCGGAAGAAGGCCGAGACGGCGTACGGCAGCAGGCGTACCGGGCCGCCGGGTGCGGGTTCCAGCCCGCCGAAGATGCGCACGAACTCCGACCAGCGGCTGAGCCGCACCGGTTCGTCCACCGGCCCCCGCGGCGCGACCCCGACGAATCCCGCGATGTCCAGCCGCTCACGCTGCAGGTTGTCGGGGGGTCGGGGTGGCGCGAGGAACACCCCGGGGTGCCCCGGGGTGCGGAAGCCGGTGGCAAGGGTCACGACCTGAAGTCGATCTGCTCGGCGACCAGGTGCAACTCCTCCATGGCCACCTCGCCACCGCCCTTGCCTGCGAGGGTCGGCCCGACCCACTTCTTGGGCTGGGCGTTGCGCAGCACCCAGGAGCACACGTCGCGGTGCCCCTCGTCCATCAGAGTGATGGTGACCGTCCGCGGGTCGAGGTCGCCCTCGCGCTGCGCCTTCAGCCAGGCGAACAGGCGCAGGTCGCCGATCAGGCCACGCTTCAGCGTCACATCGTCGGTGGTGTTGATGTTCGGCACCTTGCGAACGTGGTTGTCCGCGTCGTTGCCGTTGCGGTACTCGGAGTACTTGATCTCGTTGCCGAGGCCACTGGCTTCGGAGAAGCCGCCGACGATCTGCTCCTCACCGCCTTCGTCGCCCAGCTTCACCAGGAAGTTGAACGCGCCGTAGGGGTTGTCTCGTGTTGCCATGGTTCACCTGCCTTGTGTGGGTGGATCAGCTCTGCTGCGCGTCGGCGGTCCACTGCCCGATGCGGAAGATGACGAACTCGGCCGGGTAGGTCGGGGCGACACCGATCAGGCAGATCATCTGCCCGTTGTCGAGGTTGTTCTGCGTCATGGTCGTGCGGTCGCAGCGCACGAAGAACGCCTCCTCCGGCTTGGTGCCCATCAACGCGCCGGTGCGCCATACGGTGATCAGGAAGTCCTCGATGGTCTGCCGGATCGATGCCCACAGCCGCTCGTTGTTCGGTTCGAAAACGGCCCATTGCGTTGAGCGGTCAATGGAGTGCTCGAGGTAGAGGAAGAGCCGGCGCACGTTCAGGTACTTCCACTCCGGGTCGGAGCTCATCGTGCGGGCACCCCACACCCGGTTGGCTCGCCCCTCGAAGAAGCGCAGCGCGTTGATGCCCTCGGGGTTGAGCACCGACTGCCGGTCGAAGGTGACGTTCTGCCGGAACCCGGTGATCCCCAGCACCACCTCGTTGGCCGGCGCCTTGTGCACTCCGCGAGCAATATCGCTGCGGGCGTAGATGCCGGCGGCGAACCCGCTCGGCGGTAGTTGCAGCACGGCCGGTGCGGCGCCCGGGTCGGGACGGGCTGTCGGGTCGAGGATGTCCATCCACGGGTAGTAGAGGGCGGCGTAACTCGTGTCGAACTGGGCGCGGAACGACCGCACCTGCGAGATCGAGCTGTCCTTCGGTGGGTCGACGATGCCGACCCGGTAGGCCTTCATGGCGTGGCAGTGCTCGATCAGGTTGTTGGTGGCGGTCAGGTGCTCGGCTTCGCTGAAGCGGACGGCGTCAGGCGTCGCGACGATGGCGATGTCCTCCACCTCCAGCAGCGCAGCCAGGCCGGTGGCCGCCCGCTTCTCGTCGTCGGGATCGGCCCGGTTGCCGGCGATGTCGGCAGCAGAAACAATGCCTCCCTCGGCGGCGCCGCTGAGGAACTTCTCGGTGGCCAGGGTGAGCAGCGCGGTGACCAGGGCGGCGGGGTCGAGGGAGGCGGGCGGGATGGTGCCGGTGTCGAACCAGACCAGCGACAGGTCGTCGGCCGGGTCCTCAGCCTGCAGCACGTTCGCCAGCCCTCGGGGATGAACGCTGTCGAGCTCGAGGCCGGGATAGGAGTCCAGGCGCTGGCTGCCCCACCGCACGTTGACCGTGATGGTGAGGTGTGCAACCGCCCCGACACCGCCGGGGATCGGCACCACCGTGTTGCCAGGGCCGCGGAACCCGAGCGAACCGTCGGCGGCCCGGGCAACGACCTGCACGTTGGCGGTCACCGGTGCGACCGGCGGCACGGTTTCCTTCGGGATCGCGGCAGCGTTGGCGAACGTCTCCACCGCCGCGCCCGGCTGGACGCCCTTCAGGGTCGGCCCGTTCGGCGCGATGCCGGCCACGAGGATGTTCTTGCTGCGCTGGAAGCTCACAGAGACCGCGAACTCGTTGCCCGCAGAACCCGGCCAGCGGGAGCGGAACGTGCCGACGGCAGGGGTGCCCACGGGCAGTGCGCTGAAGTTGCCGGCAAGGGCGATCAGGTTGTTGGCGTCCACGGTGAACGGGAACACCCGGGAGACGTAGAGCCGGCGTCCGCCATTGGCGAAGAACGCCCTGGCGGCGTAGGCCAGGTAGTTCACCCGGTCGGTGAGCCCGTCATTGCCCACCTCGCCCAGGCCGCCGAAGGCGCGCTCGAACTCGGTGAAGCTGGTGACCAGCGTGGGGCTGGGCACCATCACCAGCGGACGCGGCCAGCCCGGCGGGGTCAGGAAGTAGGGGGTCGGGCCGTAGCGGGTGAGCCCGGCCATGCCGAAGGTCGAGGTGGCCACGCCCTCGATCGAGCGGGACCGGAAGCTCGTCTCTTCGACGTAGACGCCGGGAGTAAGGTACTCGGGCATGGTTGGTCTCCTCAGGGATTGAACGGGACATCGGTGGAGAGAACGAGCTCCTCACCGACCTTGACGATGAATGGCGGCACGACGGCTGTGTTGGGCAGGTAGCCGACGGGCGGGGTGCGACCGCGAAGGATCGCATTGTCGAGTTCGCCGGCAGCCGGCGGATTGGACGGTCGCTGGATCGGCTCGACCGTGGGGTTGGTGGGCGAGCCGGCCGGCGCACGCACCCGTAGCTGGACGGTGACGCTGCTCTGCAGCGGGTTCTGGTTCACGTCGGTGATCAGCAGGACGAACTCGCCGCGGTCGTCTCCGTGCGCACGGCCGAGGATGGCTCCACCGAGGTCGACGGCACTCACCCGCGCCCAGGGCTGCGGGGTGCCCTGATGGACCACCCGTCCCCGGATGACGGTCATGCCGGGGGAGACCGGGTAGGCCGCTCCGGGGTACAGCCAGATCGCCAGGGTGCGGGCGGCGACCGTGATGAAGTTCGCCGGCAGTGGGTTGGTGAGGGCTGTGTGCGGCCACAGAGCGACCCCGAGGTGGCGTGCGACATAGCGCCGGCTGGGGTCGAGGATGCGGATGGTGAGTTGCTCGGGGCGCCGGGTCGAGGCGCGAAGCCGGAACCGGCCGCCGCCCATGGGTTCGAGGTCGACGCAGGGCCACCACTCCTCCTGGCCGGGCGGCAGCAGGTGGCCGGCAGCCTCCCAGCCGGCCCGGAGCGGACCGGTGGTGCCGCGGTCGGTGACGATGTCGCGGGCGACCAGCCCGAGCGCGAGCCGGTGCAGCACCGGGACCGGCCCGACGTCGGTCTGGATGACGTCGGCGCTCATCACGGGACCCGCTCGGTGCGTCCCGCGACGGTGGCCACCCGCGGCGCGACGCTCTGCTGAGCGCCGTCGATGCAGATCACGCGGGCCAGGTAGGGCAACTGCAGGCGGTAGTCGGTGCTGAGCGCCTGGAAGGCCTCGCTCATCGAGTCCATCGCCAGGTCATCGGTGACCACCTGCACCATGTCGCCGGGCAGCCACGGGTTCACCGTGATGCCGGGACCCGTGGTCACGGGCAGCAGCAGCGGGCCGGTGAGGATGCCTTCACCCTCAAGGACCTGCGCGGCAAGGCCGAGCCACAGCAGTTCCTCCTCCACCGTCGCTGCGAAGGCGCCGACAAGGAAGTGCAGTTGGAGGGGGATCCGGGGGATGCCGTCGGCATTGGTCACCGCAGACCAGCCGGGACGCGTTTCCCGATTGACGCTGACCCGGTAGCAGAACACCGAGATCGCCGGCTGCTGGATGAGTTGGCCGTTGTTGTTCGCCATGGTCTTCAGCTGACGGGTGTTGGCCAGGATGGCGGTCAGGTTCGCACCGCCGTCGCGCTCGCCGAAGCGACGGTTGAGTAGGGCGACGATGCTCACGCCCGCCGCCTCCAGCGCCTGGAAACCCGCCATGCCCGTCATGGTGGCCAGCGCCGCGTCACCGTCGCGTCGCCAGCGCCCTCCGGGGCGACGGTCCGGTGACAGCGGGCTGCGGACACTCGGGATGCCGTCACCGAAGGGAGCACCATGAGCAAGGATCACCCGGGCTCGACCGGTCCAGACGAATGGCGGGACTGTCGGCCGCCGCAACCCGAAGGTGGGTGTGACCCGTCGTCCTCGATCGACGAACGCAAGTGTCGCGACATGGGCCTGACCGCCCAACTGGAGTACACGAAGTCCCACGCCGAAGCGCTCGAGGCTGCGGGCAACGCCTACACCCAGGCCCGCTCCGAGTACCGCGAGAAGCGCCACGAGGCTGCGCTGATGGTTCAGGACATGAAGCACAGCGTCAAGCACCTGCTGGAGCGAATCCGGTGCCTGATCGAGCAGGATCGTGTCGTGCGCTGCCTCGACGACGCGTTCTGCGAGGTCGAGAAGCAGCTCGACTGCTGCGAGGGCACGCCGGGCTGCTGTGTCGATGCGTTCGAGTTCGACCCCGTCCCGCCCGAGAGCTACCGGAAGCTGGTTCGCCGGATCGAGCACTACCAGGCCGAAGTGGACAAGGCGAAGGCCTGTTTCGACGCACTCGTTGTCGAGCCGACCACGCTGACCGAGCGGGTGGCGGCAGCGAAGGCCGACGTGGACGCGATCCTCGCTGCCCTCGCCGACGACGCAGCGAAGGTCGACCTCAAGAAGCAGTACGCGAATGCCCTTGTGGTGAAGCGGAAACTGGCGCGGATCTGGAACGGCTACGTCGACAACGCCGCCTACGTCGACTGCCTGTGCCTGGCGCTCACCACCTGGTCGGCCGGCGTCGAGGCGGTGTCGCTGCTGGTGGGGGCGAAGGCCATGCTCGAGTGCCAGCGCACCTCCGCGCAGGAGTGGTGCACGAAGCTCACCGCCGCGCCGGTGGCAGAGATCCTCGCCGTCTACGACCGCATCTGTGGCTCGGACAAGCCGTGTGGGTCGGACAAGCCGTGCGGTCCGGACAAACCGGAGGAGCCCGAGGAGCCGGAGGAGCCCGGGGACGACCACGCTGAGGACTGCGGCTGCGGCCATCATGGGCACAAGCCGGACCCGCGATCGCCAACGACGCCTACGCAGAGTTCCTGATGTGCCAGGCGTGCTGAGCGGTGCGGATGTGACGCTGTCGTGACGCACCCTCTCTAGCGTTCGGATTCTCCTATTCGACGCGGGGGAGGTTGCTTCATGACCGTCGCGTATGCGGACGCTGAACAGGTTGCTGACGACGTCGTCTACCTGTTGGGGGAGCCCTGTGTCTTGCAGGGCGGCCGCCGTTATGTTGTGCCGGAAGGATGCAAGCGGCTGCTGGCGTTTGTCGCGCTTCAAAGGGGGCGCGTTGATCGCCGGCACGCGGCTGGCTCACTGTGGCCCGAAGGCACCGAGGATCGCGCCTCAGGAAACCTGCGCTCAACCCTGTGGCGGTTGCGTGGGGCAGGCATCGGTGTCCTGGAGTCGGACAAGAGCAGCATCTTCCTGCGCGAACGAACCACCACAGATCTGGACGCGCTGTGCGCCTGGGCTGACCGGCTGATCGCTGGCACGGCTGCCGAGGCTGACATGCATGTTCCGGAGTGGACCACGACCGTCGCAGAGCTGTTGCCGGGCTGGTACGACGATTGGGTGATCTTCGAGCGGGAGCGGATCCGGCAGCGAATGCTGCACGCGCTGGAGGTGCTCAGCAAAGTGCTGTGGATGTCCGGGCGGTACGGGGAGGCGATCGACGCCGCGATGGACGCGGTCGCCGTCGAGCCACTCCGGGAGAGCGCCCACCGGGCGCTGGCCGAAGCGCACGTCGCGGAAGGCAACTTCATTGAGGCCCGACGGGCCTTCCTCCGCTACCGCGACCTCGCCCGGCGCGAACTCGGCGTCGAGCCGAGTGCAGCATTTGCGGCCTGGCTCCGGTCGGTGGCACTCGCGGGGCGCTCGTGAAACCCCAGAGTGGGCCGACGCAGGTCGGTGTGACCTCGGCGGGGCCCGCCCTACAGACCGGCGGGACCGGTTGCCGGCTTTGAGCCAGCGGGCTACAGCGGGATCTGGAGCCGGACCGTCCCGGCGAGGTCGAGCCAGATGGAATGTGCGCTCTGGACGAGGCGGAGCATGACCTCGTCGCACCCGGGGCAGCGTGCGACCAGACCGGGCGCGTGGCGGTAGACCCGCAGGGTCGCGACCGGGCCGGCGAGCCCGCAGTGCGTGCAGCGTCCGACCGCTGACGTGAGATCGACCGCGAAGATCTACTGCAGTGGCCCGGCCAGGGCGTTGCCGTCCTGGTAGTCGTCGCTCAACTCATCCTCCACTGGAACCGAACCTTTCCGTCTTGATCCGCCGCGGATCGTGACCGAGGGAGACCAGAAGTGCTGCGACCAGCTCGACGAAGCCCGTCGGGCCGCACACGAAGCAGGTCGGTTCCTGGTCGGGGGACCACCCTGGTGCGCTCAGGTCTGCCGCGCTGATCCGCGCCGCCGGTCGGTCGGAGTCAGCAGCAGCCGTGCGCGTGTAGACGTAGGCCAGCTCCGGACCGTCGGCCTCGTGGGAGAGCCGGTCGAGTTCCGCGGGGTAGTACCGGTCCTGGGGGCTGCGCACCGAATAGACGATCCGGAACGGCGCGGTGCTCCCGGCGGCTCGTCGGGCTCGCACCATGGCCATCAAGGGCACGATGCCCGAGCCTCCCGCGACGAGCAGCACCGCACCGGGATCGCTGGGTCGCCAGATGAACCACCCGCCGGCCGGACCGCGCAGCTCGACGGCGTCGCCGAGGCTGAGGCCGTCGGTGAGATAGGGGGAGACTTCGCCGTCGGACACGCGCTGGACAGTGACCTCGACCCGGTCGTGGTCGGCCGGCGCGGCCAGCGAGTAGCTGCGGGTCGCCTGGTAGCCGTCGTCGGCGGTGAGACGGACGTCGACATGCTGCCCGCCGAGGTGCCCGGGCCAGCCCGGGACTTCCAGCACGAGCGTCCGCGCGCCTAGAGTCTCGTCCCGGCTGCCGACCAGGGTTGCGGTTCGCCACATCGGCTTGCGCTCAGTCGCCCTGGTAGCGCTGCTCACGCCACGGGTCGCCGTAGTTGTGGTACCCCGCGGTCTCCCAGAATCCGGGCTCGTCCTCGAGCAGGAGCTCGATGCCGCGCACCCATTTCGCCGACTTCCAGAAGTACAGATGGGGTACGAGCAGACGCGCGGGGCCGCCGTGCTCCGGAGCCAGGCCCTCGCCGTCGAACTCGTAGACGATCCACGCCTGCCCGGAGAGCAGGTCCTCCAACGGCAGATTCGTCGTGTAGCCACCGTAGGAGTGGACCAGGGCGAAATTCGCTGCGGTCTCGGTCTTCTCGAGCAGGACGTCCAGGGACACGCCCCGCCAGGTTGTGCCCAGCTTCGACCACGACGTGACGCAGTGGAGGTCGACCGTGGGCGTCTGGCTTGGCAGCGCGAGGAGTTGCGGCCACGACCAGGTGGCTTTGTGGCCGGCCTCGTTCGTGATCGTGAACTCCCACCGGTCCAGCGCGACGCGCGGCGTCGGACCCGCGGATAGCACGGGGAAGTCCCTGGTCACATGCTGGCCTGGGGGCAGCGTTGCGTCGGTCTCGATTGACCTGCCCCGGAATCCCGGTGAGAACACACCCATCGTCTGCCTCATTCCTGTGACGGGAACGGCGTTGGCGGCATCTTTCGGCGACCCACAGGGTGGACTCACCGGTATGGGACGGAATCTAGCGGGCACCCGGACGCCAGGGAAGGTGCGGACTTTGCCGAGACGCCCGATCCCGACTGTCCTCCCCGGGGGTTGCCGACACGGCAGAGGTACTCGGGAATGTGGAACGTGCGCCCTGACCCCTGCCGAGGTGCATTTCGGTGCGTCTATGCTCGTTCGAAACTGTCGCGGGGTCGGATGGGCGGCCGACAGCGCCCCTCCAACGCCGAGCGGCGTGAGGAGGCAGAGACGTGCTTATTCGAGTCGGGTACGACATCGAACTGGGAGTGCAGGGGCCGACCGCCCTGATCGCCCTGCTGCTGCTACACCCGGAACGGGCACCGGACGTCGTCCAGCCTGAGGTCCTGACGATTGACCCGCTGCTTCCGGCTGACCCGTATGTCGACGCCTTCGGTAACCGGTGCACCCGCATCCGGGTGCCCGCCGACGTCGATCGGGTGCGGCTGCGCAACGAGTTCGTGATCCGGGACTCGGGTATGCCCGACCCTGTGGTTCCTGACGCCGGCCAGCACCCGGTGGCCGAGATCCCCACCGATGTGCTGGCCTATCTGCTGCCCAGCCGGTACTGCGAGGTGGATAGCCAACTCCTGCAACTCGCCTGGGACACCTTCGGCTCAACGCCGCCGGGCTGGGCGCGGGTCCAGGCCGTGTGCGACTACGTCCACGAGCATCTCGTCTTCGACTACCAGAGCGCATCGGTGGGCCGGACGGCGGTGCGCGGGTTCCACGAACGGCTCGGCGTCTGCCGCGACTTCGCCCATCTGGCGATCACCCTTTGCCGGGCCCTCAACATCCCCGCGCGTTATGTGACGGGCTACCTGGGCGACATCGGGGTGGTGCCCGAGCCGGGGCCCATGGATTTCAGCGCCTGGTTCGAGGTGTACCTCGGCGGCGCCTGGCACACCTTCGACGCGCGTCACAACGCCCCCCGCATCGGGCGGGCCGTCATCGCCCGGGGACGGGATGCGGCTGATGTGCCGATCACCATGGTGTTCGGTCAGAGCACGCTGAACCGGTTCGAGGTTGTCACCACCGAGATCGCCGCCTGATCGATCACTGGGTCCAGCGCGCCCGTGTTCAGCGCGTCAGGGGTCAGCCCCAGGCGATGCTGAGGTACTGGACCTCGGTGAACTCCTCGAGGCCGAAGCGGGCGCCCTCCCTGCCGATCCCGGACTGTTTCATGCCGCCGAACGGAGCGGACGGATCCGAGACGATGCCGCGGTTGATGCCCACCATCCCGGCCTCGATGCGTTCACCGACCGAGATCGCGTGCTGCAGGTCGCGGCCATAGACGTAGGACGCCAGCCCGAACTCCGAGTCGTTGACCAGCCGGAGGAGTTCCTCCTCATCGGTCCACGTGACAATGGGGGCGACCGGGCCGAAGATCTCCTCGGTGACGAGGCGGGCGTCCGCAGGGACGTCGGTGATCACCAGGGGGGCGAGGAAATAGCCCTTGGCGTCCTGCGGCAGTGCGGCCCGGTGGGTGATCCGGGCGCCGGACGCGACCGCTTCCTGGACCTTGGCCGTGATGTCGTCGACGGCCTTCTGGCTGATCAGTGGGCCGATGGCGGCGCCGTCTGCTGCGGGACCGACGGTGAGCGCCTCCACCTTGGCGCCGAGGAGCGCGGCGAACTCCGCAGCGACGCTGGCGTGCACATAGAACCTGTTCGCTGCCGTGCACGCCTGGCCCCCGTTGCGCAGCTTGGCGATCATGGCGCCGGCCACGGCGGCCGGCAGATCGGCGTCGGGCAGGACCACGAAGGGCGCGTTGCCACCGAGTTCCATCGAGGAGGTGACGATGCGCTCCGCGGCCTGGCGCATCAGTGACTTGCCGACGGCCGTCGAGCCGGTGAAGGAGATCATCCGGATGCGGGTGTCCGCCAGCCAGGCGTCCACCACGGCGCCGGCGCGTGAGCTGGGCACGATGTTGACGACGCCTGCAGGCACGCCCGCCTCTTCGAGCAGCTTGACGACGGCGATCGCGGTCAGCGGCGTCGCGCTGGCCGGGCGCAGGACGACGGTGCAGCCGGCAGCCAGGGCTGGGGCGATCTTGCGCGTGGCCATCGCGGCGGGGAAGTTCCACGGGGTGATCAGGGCGGCCACACCGACCGGTCGTCGGGTGACGAGGTTGCGGATCCCGCCGGCCGGAGCTTCGCCGTAGGTGCCCGAACTGCGCACGGCCTCCTCCCCGAACCAGCGGAAGAACTCGGCGGCATAGGCCACCTCGGAGCGCGCGTCAGCCAGCGACTTGCCGTTCTCGGCACTCATGA
>JBBRIY010000020.1:0-15083 GCA_038220215.1 Propionibacteriales bacterium | reverse complement strand
CGTGGCCGACGTGCCGGGCATCCTCCTCCACCAGGTGGACGAGGATGTCGCGGACCTCGGTCGGCTCACCGTGCACCTCGACGAGGCTGTCCAGGTCGAGGGAGGTGTAGACCTCGCGCGCGTGCGCTGTCTCGCGCCGCCACGCTTCCCAGGCATCGGCGACAACCGCATTCCGTCGAGCAGGATGCTCCTCGGCCTCCCCGACCTCCCCGGTGTTCATCGATACCTTTGCCCGGTGGATCCCACCAGCATCACCCTGCACGCGCTCGGCATCGACCTGATCGGTTTCGGTGTCCGGCTGGTCGCCCTCCTGGTGATCCCGGTGAACCGGCGCCCGTCGTCCGCCATGGCCTGGTTGCTGGCGATCTTCCTCATCCCCTACGTGGGCATCATCGCGTTCCTGATGATCGGCAACCCGAAGCTTCCCCGGCGTCGCCGTGCCCAGCAGCGCGAGATCAACAGCATGCTCGCCATCATCTCCCGTGCCGCCCCGGACCCGGAGCTCGAACCCGGGCAGGAATGGGTGAGCTCGATTGCCCAGCTGAACCGGAACCTCGGCTCGCTGCCACTGATCGGGGGCAACGCCGCCACCCTCATCGAGGACTACGACGACGCGCTGCGCGAGATGGCGGCAGCCGTCGACGCCGCCGAGCACTACGTGCTGTGCGAGTTCTACATCCTCAGCGTTGACGCCGCCACACACGACTTCTTTGCAGCGCTGGAACGCGCCGTCACGCGCGGCCTGACGGTCCACGTGCTGTTCGACCACATCGGCTCACGCCGCGTGGCCGGCTACCGTGCCACGATCCGCCACCTGGACGCCATCGGCGTGGAGTGGCGACCGATGCTTCCGGTGATGCCCTTGAAGGGCAAGTACCAGCGTCCCGATCTTCGCAACCACCGCAAGATCCTGGTACTCGACGGGCAGGTCGGGTTCATGGGGTCGCTCAACCTGATCGACCGCAGTTACAACAAGAAGTCAAACCTGCGGCGCGGGCTGAAGTGGCAGGAGCTGGTGACGCGCGTCGAAGGTCCGGTGGTGCAGGCGATGAACGCCGTGTTCCTCTCCGACTGGTTCTCCGAGACCGGAGTGATCCTGACCTCCCAGGCGCAGTTGCTCGCAGCACCCGGCTCGGCGGTGGCACGGCTGCCGGTGCTTCGCCCCGGTGACCTCGACTGCCAGGTGGTGCCGAGCGGTCCCGGCTTCGACAACGACAACAACCTCAAGCTGTTCAACTCGTTGCTCTATCAGGCGCGGCGTCGGGTGAGCATCACCAGCCCGTACTTCGTGCCGGACGAGTCCCTGATCGCAGCGATCACCACGGCCGCCGAGCGTGGGGTCGCGGTGGAACTGTTCGTCGGCGCGGTGGCCGACCAGCCGATGGTCTTCCACGCCCAGCGCTCCTACTACGAGGTGCTGCTGCGGGCGGGCGTGCGGATCTACCTCTACCCTGCGCCGTACATCCTGCACGCCAAGCACATGACCATCGACGACGACGTTGCGATCATCGGGTCGAGCAACATGGACATGCGCTCGTTCGGGCTGAACCTCGAGGTCACGCTGATGGCCAGCGGACGCAGCTACGTCGACGCCATGCGTGGAGTCGAGGACCACTACCGCGCGATCAGCCGCGAACTCACCCTCGATGAGCACCTGCACCAGAGCCTGCCGACGCGGCTTTTCGACAACCTCGCCCGGCTGACCTCAGCGCTGCAGTGAGGCTGGACGGTGCCCCTCAGCTCACCCGATCTTCACAGCTGCCCGCCTCCGTCGGCGGCGTGGCTCAGACCTCGGGAAGGGCCCCGGAACATATCGCCCGGCAAGGCGCCCACCGCGGCGTCCCGCTCGTGAACCGAATTGGGGACGGTTCCAAATTCGGTCCACCTTCGAGCGGACCGAGTTTGGAACCGTCCCCAACTCGGTCCGCCCGCGGTCTGGACGGGCTGCCCATCCACGTGGGATCGGGACGGCCAGGAGGCGGGCCGACCCTGCACGGTTCAACGCTGGGTCAGCCCTCGCGCTTGAGGCGCTCCTGCTCCGCGATCACCTCTTGGTAGGAGGCCCGTTCGCGACGCAGCCAGCTGGGCGGGTCGGCCAGCAGTGCGCCGACCTGTTCCGCGTCGAGCGCTTCCTCGATGCCGCCACGGAGGAGCCCGGAGCGGGAAACGCCGAGCTTCTGGGCAACGACGTCCCTGGGGAAGGGTCCGTTCCGGCGCAGCTCGACGAGCCATTCAGGGGGGTCGGAGCGCAGCGCGTCCAGTTCCTCCCGGGTGATCGGCGAGTTCTGGAATTCCGCCGGTGCGGCCGGGAGGTAGATCCCGAGCTTGCTCGCGGCGGTGGCTGGCTTCATGGTCTGGCTCACGTCGGGCAGGATATCTTGTGTGACCCTCTCCGAACCTGATGCGCACGACCGAACGGCCCCCCTCCCCGGGCTGCGGGTCGGCTTCGTGCCCGGCGTGACCCTCACCAAGTGGCGCCGGATCTGGGCAGATCGGCTCCACAAGGTACCGCTGGACGTGGTCGAGGTCACCCAGGCCGGGCAGAGGGCCGCACTCCTCGGCGACGACGTGGACATGTGCTTCGTCCGGTTGCCCATCGATGCCGACGGCCTGCACAGCATTTCCCTCTATGAAGAGGTGCCGGTGGTCGTTGCGCCCAAGGACCATCCGCTGGCCGCCTTCGACGACGTGAGCCTTGCCGATCTGGCCGGTGAGACCTTCGTCACCGACGACCACGAGGCCACCGGGGTGGACCGGGTGGCCTGGGGTGCCGGCGTCATGATCGTGCCGCTGTCTGTGGCGAGGACGCACAGCCGGCGCGACCTCATCCACCGTCCGGTTACCGACGCCGAGCCGACGACAATTGCACTGGCCTGGCTGATGGACAACCCCAACGAACTGATCGAGGAGTTCATCGGCATCGTCCGCGGCCGGACGGCGAACAGCTCCCGGACAGCACCGCGGGGTTCATCAGAGCCGGACGCAAAGCCCGCAGCGGCGAAGAAGCGCCCACCGCAGACACAGACCCCGCGCAACGTCGGACGCCCCGCCCGCGGCCAGCGCCGCCGCTGACGTGAACAACGGGGACGGTTCCCCCGGTTCAGCGCCCCAAGGGCGAGTGAACCATCGGAACCGTCCCCGTTGTTCAGGGCTTCGGAGGTGTCAGCGGTGGCGTCCGGACTTGAGGACGGCCTGGTACTGGGCCCGCTCGTAGGTGGACGGGTCGGGCACCGACGCTGCGCTCATCGCACTGTGCAGCTCCTCGATGCTGGCGTAGCCATGGTCGTCCATCCAGCGCGCGGTCTCTGAGAGGATCTCGGTGATCGCCTCGGGGCCGCGTCGCAGCACGGCCGAGGTGGTACAGGCGACGTTGGCGCCGACAAGGATGGCCTTGACGACCTCCGTGCCGGAGTGGACGCCCGAGGTGCAGGCGAGGCTCACGTCAGGTAGTTGGCCACGCAGGATGCCCAGCCAGCGCAGGGCGAGCCGCTGGTCGTCAGGCTGGGAGAGTTCGGCCCGGGCGAACAGCCGCAGGTCGTCCAGGTCGATGTCGGGGGCGTAGAAGCGGTTGAACAGCACCAGGCCGTCAGCGCCGGCGTCCACGGCGAGCGAGGCGAACGTCGACAGCGCCGAGTAGTACGGCGACAGCTTCACGGTCAACGGAATGTCGACGGCGATCTTCACGGCTTCGATCGCTGCCAGATGTGCCAGCTCAACCTCAGCAGCACCGCGCAACGGGTTGGCCTCCACCGCGTACAGGTTCAGCTCGAGGGCGTCAGCGCCCGCGTCGGCGAGCTCGGTGGCGTACCGCTGCCACGAGCCGGGACGGGTGGCGTTGAGGCTGGCGATCACGGGGATCTTCAGCTGGTCCTTCGCCTGCTTCAGCAACCGGCGGTGACGCCCGGCACCGAGGTTCGGCTGGTCGATGTCGGGCAGCGGCCCGCCGGAGAACTCGGCGAAGTCCTCACCGGCCTGCATCATCTCCGCCAGTTCCGTCTCCTCCTCGACCACCTCCTCCTCGAAGAGGGACGGCAGGACGACCGCCGCCGCCCCGGCTGCCTCAAGGGCAAGCAGGGAGTCGATGCGGCCGGTCAATGGCGACGCCGATGCGATCAGCGGTCCGCTCAGAGACAGTCCGAGGTAGGTGGTGCCCATCTGGGGGCTCATATTTCCTCCTTGATTACCGGCAGGGCCCGTTCGAGTCCGGCCAGTTGCTCGTAATAGTGCCAGCGTTCGTCGGCGTCCGCTTGTGCAAGCAATGCCAATTGCTCAGCCCGGGCCGGATTTGCTCTTGCCAGCATGGAGAACCGCGTCTCCTTCATCATGAAGTCGCGCACGGGAAGCGTGGGCGCCTTGCTGTCCAGGTGCAACGGCGAGCCCTCGGTTCCGGGACGGAAGCGGTACAGCGGCCAGTAACCGCTGGCCACCGCCTCGCTCTGGTGGCTCATCGAGGTCGCCATGTCGATGCCGTGCGCGATGCAGGTGGAGTAGGCGATCAGCAGCGACGGCCCCGGCCAGGCCTGGGCTTCCTGCATCGCCCGGATCGTCTGCTGCTGGTTCGCGCCGATCGCGAGCTGGGCCACGTAGACGTTGCCGTACGCCTGGGCCAGGATCCCGAGGTCCTTCTTGGGGTTCGACTTGCCGGCGGTGGCGAACTTGGCCGTCGCGCCACGCGGTGTCGCCTTGGACGCCTGCCCGCCGGTGTTGGAGTACACCTCGGTGTCGAGGACGAGGATGTTGACGTTCCGCCCGCTGCCCAGCACATGGTCGAGCCCGCCGTAACCGATGTCATAGGCCCACCCGTCGCCGCCGACGATCCACACCGCCTTGTCCACCAGCTCGTCGGCCAGCGACAGCAGCGCGCGTGCGTGCGGAGTGTGCACGTGGGCGGCGAGCGCACGCTTCAGTTCAACCACGCGGGCGCGTTGCTCGGCGAGGCCCGCTTCGCTCGACTGGTCGGCGGCGAGAAGGGCGTCGGCGAGGTCATGGCCGACCTCGTTGCGCAGGAGCTCGAGGAGCCGCCGGGCCTCAGCCTGCTGCAACTCCCAGGCGATCCTCATGCCGAGGCCGAACTCGGCGTTGTCCTCGAACAGCGAGTTCGACCAGGCCGGGCCGCGGCCGGCGTCGTTGGTGGTGTACGGCGTTGTCGGCAGGTTGCCGCCGAAGATCGACGAGCAGCCGGTGGCGTTCGCAACGATCATCCGGTCGCCGAAGAGCTGGGTGAGGGTCTTGAGGTACGGCGTCTCGCCACAGCCGGAGCACGCCAGCGAGAACTCGAACAGCGGTTGCAGCTGCGCGACGCCCTTCACCTGGTCGTGGCGCACCAGCGTCCGGTCGATCTCCGGCAACCCGAGGAAGTAGTCGAAGTTCACCCGCTCGATGTCGCGGTGCTCAGCGGCCGGGAGCATGTTGATCGACTTGTGCTTGAGCTCGGTCTTGGATCGTGCGGGACAGACGTCCACGCAGATGCCGCAGCCGGTGCAGTCGTCGGGCGCCACCTGGACGATCAGCCGCCGCCCCGGGAGCTGCCGGTCCTTGTACTCCTTGTGCTGCAGCGTCCCGGGCGCGTCGGCGAGGTCCTCGGGGGTGGCCAGCTTGATCCGGATGGCCGTATGCGGGCAGGTGATCGCGCATTTGCCGCAGTCGATGCAGATCGAGGAATCCCAGATCGGGAGCTCCGCCGCGAGCCCGCGCTTCTCCCACTTGGCCGTCCCGGTCGGCCACGTCCCGTCCACCGGCAGCGCACTCACCGGCAGGAGGTCACCCTGGCCGTGCAGCATCGCTCCGGTGACCCTCCGGACGAAGTCGCCGGCTTCCTCGGGCAACCCCGGCAGGCGGTGGGTGTGGCTGGACGGCCGCGAGGCTGATTGCAGTGGCACCAGCGCTGCGATCGCTGCATCGACGGCCGCGAAGTTGCGCTCGACGATCGTGCGACCGCGACGGCCATAGGTCTTCTCCACCGACTCCTTGATCGCGGCGATGGCCTCGTCGGCCGGCAACACTCCGGAGAGGTAGAAGAAGCAGGGCTGCATGACCGTGTTGATCCGCTTGCCCAGACCGACCGATCGTGCGACGGCCTCGGCGTCGATCACCCAGGTGCGCAGCTTCTTGTGCACGATCTCCGCCTGCACCTCGACCGGCAGGTGGTCCCAGGTGTCGGCACCGTACGGCGAGTTCAGCAGCAGCGTCGCGCCGGCCTTCGCCACGTCGACGGTCTGCATGGCGCTGAGCAGGTCGAATTGGTGGACGGCGACGAAGTCGGCCTGGTCGACGAGGTAGGTGGCCCTGATCGGGGTGCTGCCGAACCTCAGGTGCGAGACGGTGACCGCGCCCGACTTGCGGGAGTCGTAGACGAAGTATCCCTGGGCGTGGGCGCCCGGCTGCTCACCGATGATCTTCACCGAGTTCTTGGCCGCGCCGACGGTGCCGTCCGACCCCAGCCCGAAGAAGACTGCCGACAGGTGGTCGTCGGGGACGCGGAAGTCGTGGGCGGGCGTGATCGACAGGTGCGTGACGTCGTCGACGATGCCGACGGTGAACCGCGGCTTCGGCGTGGCCTTCAGCAACTCGTCGAACACCGACTTCGCCATCGCCGGGGTGAACTCCTTGCTGGAAAGGCCGTAGCGCCCGCCGATGACCCGGGTGACGGCAGCCCTTCGTGACGCTGGCTCCTCAGGGACCGCTTGGGAGAGCGCGACAATCACGTCGGCGTGCAGTGGCTCGGCGGGGGCGCCGACCTCCTTGGTGCGGTCGAGGACGGCGATGCTGGTAACGGTGGCCGGCAGCGCGGCGAGGAAGGCCTCGACCGGGAATGGCCGGTACAGCCGGATGGTGACCATGCCGACCTTCTCGCCGCGACGCACGAGCTCGTCGACCGTCTCGGCGAGACATCCCGCAGACGAGCCCATCGCCACAACGACCCGCTCAGCGTCGGGAGCGCCGTGGTAGTCGACCAGCGAGTAGTGCCGTCCGGTACGCACGGCCAGCTCGTCGAACACCTGGGCCACGGCCTCCGGCACGGCGAAGTGGAACGGGTTGGCCGCCTCCGCCGCCTGGAAGAACGTGTCCGGGTTCTCCGCAACGCCGCGGATCATCGGCGCGTCCGGGGTGAGCCCGCGGGCACGGTGGGCCAGCACGTCGTCCTCACGCACCAGGGCACGCAGGTCGCTGTCGTCGAGGAGATCGATCGTGTTGACCTCGTGGCTGGTGCGGAAGCCGTCGAAGAAGTGCAGGAAGGGCACCCGGGTGCGCAGCGTCGCCGTGTGCGCGACCAGGGCGAAGTCGTGCGCCTCCTGCACTGACGACGCCGCCAGCATCGCCCAGCCGGTCATGCGGGCAGTCATCACGTCGGAATGGTCACCGAAGATGCTGAGGGCGTGCGTGGCCACCGTCCGGGCGGCGACGTGGATCACCGCGGGAGTGAGCTCGCCGGCGATCTTGAACATGTTGGGCAGCATCAGCAGCAGGCCCTGCGACGCTGTGAAGGTCGTCCCGAGAGTGCCCTTGGTGACAGCCCCATGGAGTGCACCGGCGGCACCCGCCTCCGACTGCAGCTCGACCACCTCGGGGACGCCGCCCCACAGGTTCGGCCTCCCCGCGGCGGACCAGGCGTCCGCCGATTCACCCATGGCCGAGGACGGGGTGATCGGGTAGATCGCGATCACCTCACTGAGGGCATGCGCAACGAGCGCCGCGGCCTCGTTCCCGTCCACCGTTGCCCGAGCGCCGGGCGGCTCATGTGCTGTCACCGGGCCATTCTCGCGCCTCACAAGGGCTGTCGGCCGACCGTCCCGACGATGGCACTCCGGAACTCCGGACTGCTGAACCTGGCGTACTCGGCCTCGGCGGCCTTGATCCGGGTCGCCACATCGAGGCGTTCGGTCGGCTCCTCGTTGCCGGGCGTCGTGCTGAACTGCTGCAGCGCGGCGAGACCGGTGGCTGCGCGGGTGGCCGCGGCGGCCTGCTTGGCGTCCAGCCGGGCGCCGTACCAGTCCGAGTCGACGATCGACTCCCGGCTGAACAGGGCACGGAACTCCGGCGAATCGAGGTCCCAGCCCTCGGCGGTGAGGCCGTTGGCCATGATCTCGAGCAGCGCCCGCAGCGGCGGGATGGCCATCGCGATCGTCTGGTCATCGAAGTAGGCCTGGGCGACCCGCTGGTGGGTCGTGACCATGGTGGCCATCGACTCCGCGAACACGTCGGGGTCCTGCAGCTCGGGACGCAGCATGTCCTCTGTGAAGACGGCGTGCGGGTGCAGGAAGATGCGACCGAAGTACTTGCGGGCGAACGCCTGGGTCATGCGGTAGCCGAGGCGGCTGGCCAGCACCGGCTGCCCGTTGTGCTCGAAGTCCTCGATCTTTTCCAGGGCACCTTCGGTGTAGAGGTTGGCAGCGGTGCGCTCCGTGGGGGTCATCCGGGAGAACACCTCGGGCACGAGCATCGAGATGTCGTGGTCAACGCGGAACTTCGGACCGACGTAACCGGCACAGGAGACCCAGCCGTCGTAGCCGGTGAGCGCGTAGGACAGCAGGGCTGCGTTCAGGTCGATGATCGCCGGCAGCGCGTTGAACGGGCCCTTGGTCATCGCACCCTCGGAGCCGGCCCCGGTGGTGGACGGCGACTTGCCGGTCATCGAGGAGATGAACTCGGCAAAGAGCTCCGGCAGCTCCAGGAAGTGCAGGGGGCTGAACGCGCACAACGGCGGCACCGGACCGTCGGGGGGGTTGTTCCGACGGCCTGCCGCCACAACGTCCACCGGCAACGGCAGGGGCGCGTGGGAAGGCAGCCGCCGCACCAGGTGAGCGGCAAGGTCGGAGACGGCCGTGGCCGCAGCGTTGGTGCGGTCAGGCCGCTTCTGCAGATAGCGCGGGTTCTTGCTGGGCTTGCCGTCCACGATTCGCGGATTGGCCGAGCTGACGAAGAACGCCGGCGAGCTTCCCTCTTCACCGTCAGCCATCGCCGTGATCAGGTCCGCCATCGGCGCGGTGAATGCCGAGAAGGCCACCGCGTCGTCGCGCATCTCGACCGCGTCCTCGCGGGTGAGCGGCTGGAAGTTGGACAGGAATGTGCCAGGGCCGGCGATGTCGGCCTCGGCCTGCTTGTCGTAGCCACGGTGGACCGCGTCGTCGGGACGCTGGAACAGCAGCTCCTCGCAGTTCTCCACCAGCTTGTAGGACCGGCCGGTGGGCAGTCCGACCATGTGGCCGTCGACGACGACGGATGCGGTGATGTCGTCCTCGGTCTGCACCTTCACGGCCGGGTTGAAGTCGTGCCGCAATCCGAACAGCCGCCACGAGCCGTCCTCGCCGAAGCCGACCCGCAGCATGTTGACGTTGATCTTGTCGCCGTCCAGCCGCAGGGCGTTGCCGAGACGGCCGTTGATCAGACCGACGCTGAAGTGGCTGCGCCAGTCGCCGCCCCACTCGGGACGGTAGAAGCGCTTCACGACGAAGACGAGCTCCTTGATGTGCTGCGGGATCGAATCCAGCCAGGCGCTGTAGGAGGGCGTGTACTCGGTCTCCGAGGGGGTCAGCAGCTTGATGACGCTGCCGATGCTCCGCTCGTCGTCGAGGATCAGCCGACGGTCGTGCCCCTTCATCGACGGGTCGGCGAACCGGTCGGAGAAGTCACGCTCGAGGATGGCGGCGACCGCGTCCATGTCGTTGTCGAAGTCCGGGGAGTAGGCGTTGCCGAAGATGAACGCGTCGGTGATGGCCTTGGAGATCTCGGACTTGCCGCCGCCCGAGACGGTGCTCGGCTTGTGGCAACTGGTGGCCGTCGGGATTGTGCCCACCAGGCTCCACTGGGTGCGGTCGGCAGCCTGCTGAACCATCTTCACCTGGTAGCCGTCGGGGCTGAGGTAGGTCTTGTCGGCACGCAACCGGATCGAGCCCTGGCTGCCGTCCGGGTTGTCCCAGCTGGCAGTGAGGGTGCGCAGCGAGAAGGTCGGGTTGGCAGGCACCACCACGATATGCGGCTGCTCCGCGTCAAGCGCGTGCCCCCCCGGCTGGAGGTGGAACCGACTCGGGTCGCGCTCGAGGACGCTGGCGAGGGTGTACTGCTCACCCGCGGAGGAAACCGTGTACTCCTGGCCGAGGTTGTAACTCGGGAACACCAGGGCACCCCCGGCATGCTCCTCCTCGGCATTGCCGAACAGGTTGGCCGAGTAGCTGATCTGGGTTTTCACTTCCTTCTTGCAGTAACCGAAGTAGTTATCGGCGATGACGGTGACGATCACGCCGCGCGCATCGCGGGCACAGACCTTGAAGGCCTGGCCTGAGTTGTACAGCTCGTCGGCGTCGGTCCAGCACATGCCGTCTCGCAGTTGCCGCTCGGTCGCCTCGCTGGTGTGCGGCAGCCCGAGGTCTGCCTTCTTCACACGCGTCAGGTGCGGGGCGAGGATCACGGCGCCGGTGTGGCCGGTCCAGGTCTCCGGCTTCAGCGATGCGTCATTCTCCGGCAGGTACGGGTCACCACCGTTGCCGAAGATCCCTTCGACGAAGTCGAGGTTGGCCACGAGCCCGCCGGGCACGATGAAGCGGGTCTCCATGCGCTTCTCACGCACGTAGCCCGGCACCGCAGGGGCGACGAGGGGGCGCAGCTGGAGCGAGACGAAGCAGGACGCCGGGTCTGCCTGGTTGGCGGTGTACGGCAGCACCAGGTCGACCTGCGGTGGCTGGAAGGCGAGCTCGAGCAGCCGTGCGAACACCGCCTTGGGCACGCCGATCTTGTCATCGGGGATCGGAAGGCCACCCTCGGCGATGTGGAAGACGCCTGCGGTGGTACGGCGATCGTTGGCCGGGTTGTGCAGGACCCCGTTCGCGAGCCGGTAGCTGCTCAGCAGCGGTGAGCTGTACGAGTCGGCGTCGTAGGGCAGGGAGAGCTCCCGCGCCAGACCGGCCTCGTCGAGGACGAACGTGCGGCGGGGCAGCTTGGGGCTGACCCCGGTATCGGCCAGGTAGTCGTCCAGCCAGCCCTGAATGCGACTGTCCGCAGCACACAGGCGATCGGCAAGGCGGCGGCTCAGTTCACGCTGCCGGGCGAGGATCGGGGCAACGAGCTTCGCCGTCTCCGTGTCCTCGACCTCGGCGGGCAGCGGCAGGCCAAGCTGTGCGAGGCGGAGGTTGATGGCGGCATTCTGGATCGGGGCCATGACCCCATTGTGGTCAACGATCACCGGCACCGTCGTCTGATCTCGCCCCGGCGGACGGGACTTGACGCGCCCGCTGCGCCCTGATGACCGTCCGCCTGGAGCCCGGCGTCCGGTTCGCCACCGAGGCTCATGCGGGCCGCGCAAGCATCCTGCACGGCGCTTTGCAATCCCCCTAATGGGGGACAGGAATCACGGCGGAAGCGCTTTCCTCACCACATTTTCCGCTCCGTCCGCACCATTCTTGTGCAAACCTTGGTGGCCTTTGCCGCCGTGCGGGTAGCCTCATGCCATGGGGTATGTATGGATTGGTGTGATCGAAATTGGCTTGGGGCTGGTTTTCTGTTTCCTCGGCTACTCGGCCGCACGCGTGGTGCTCGGCCTGTGGGGGGCCGTGATCGGTTACCTTGCGGGGGCGGTGCTCTACATGTCGCTGTCCCAGTGGCTCGGCGGCGGCTGGATCTCAGCTGTACCCGAATGGGCCTTCTCCGTGGTGCTGGCCCTGGTGATGGCCTGGCTGTCGTTCGCCTTCTATGCGATCGGCGTCCTGTTGTCCATGGGCGCTGTGGGCTGGTCCCTCGGCCAGATGGCTGCCCAGGGTATGCACCTGCCGGCGTGGATGACCATCGCACTCGCGCTTGTGCTCGCCGCCGGGCTTGTCGTGGTCGGCTGGACGATGAATCTCCCGCGCTTCCTGCTGATCCTGATCACAGCTGTCGTCGGGTCCGCCGGTGTCCTCGACGGCGTACAGCTGATCATGGGGAACCGGATGCCCTGGCTGGACGAGGCGTTCTGGCGCCAGCAGACCAACACCGCCGTGCTCTGGGGTGTCGGCTACCTCGTCCTGATGCTCGCCGGCATCTTCTTCCAGTCCCGGCAGGCGTCCGGCGGGACGCTGCGCGCGGCGTACGGCAAGAGCGACTAAACCAATCCCGCTAACGTCGCGGCCGCACCGTGGAGGCAGGGTGAATGCGGTTGCCCGCGCAGGCATTCACGAATCCCGCATGTTCACAGTGCCACCGCAACGGCAAAAGGTGCGGCAATTCCGCCGCCCTGACCGGGCGAACAGTGGCCCGAAATCCGCCGGCGGCATTGAGGTGAATGGCCCCTATTTCCTGCCACCGCACATATCGGGCCAAGGCTTCATCACAGCGCCAGCCGGGCCGTGCCACGGCTGGGCGCCCGGCGCTGGCGCGCCCCCTGGCCCTGATGTTCAGGTCCGTGACGTTGGTCCCGCTTCCCGAACCGGCGACGGTCGCCAGCTTCGGCGTGGAATGGGCAATATGATTCGGCCATGCTGATCGTCACGAGTAACGACATTCCCGGCTACCGCATCGAGGCGGTGCTCGGCGAGGTCATGGGCATGACAGTGCGGAGCGCCAATATCGGTGCCAACTTCGTCGCCAGTTTCCGTGCGATTGGTGGTGGCGAGGTGGACGAGTACACCCGCCTCGTCTACGACAGTCGCCAGCAGGTCATGCAGCGCATGTGGCAGGACGCGGTGAGCCGCGGCGCGAATGCGATCACAGCGATGCGCTTCGACACGGGCTCCATCGGCCAGGCTTTCACCGAGGTGTGCGCCTACGGCACGGCGGTCGTGGTCGAGCCGATCGGCCAAGGCCAGACCGGGGCGACCAAGCAGTCGATCGGGGTCGTCGCGAACCAGGAACAGGCGGCCCCGCTGCGCTGATCAGGCCTTGTCGTCGGGCGCGCCCGGGCCGGACGGGCCGTTCTTCCGGCGTCCGACAAGCCCGCCGTTCTGCCAGTACTCCTGGACTCCCTTGACGATCGCCACGACGCCCATGCCGAGGATGAACCAGTCGAAGATGCTGGAGGACAGCGTCATGAAGTAGAGCGCCGCGACGATGGCAACGACGCCGGTGACGATGTACAGCAGGGGACGGTTCTTGGGATCGTTCACGGTGGCAGCCTAGCCGCCGCGCCGATTCGCGCTCATCATCTGTCGCCGAGTTCACCCCGCAGCCAGCGTTCGACCGCTTCGGCCACTGCCAGCTCGAGGTTCGCGGGGCCTTCGCGCAGTGCCGTCGCGAGGTCCACCGATGCCCCGACGATCGGGATGCAGGCGAGGAAGCCGAGATCGGCGATGCCGGTTCCCAGCCGGCCGGCGAAGGCGATCACCGGCACGGCCTGACGCCTGGCCACGGCCAGTACCCCGGCCGGGGTCTTGCCGGCAGCGGTCTGCGCGTCGAGCGCACCCTCCCCGGTGAGGACGAGGTCGGCCCCGGCGATCGCGAGGGCGAGCCCGGTTGCCTCCGCGACCACCTCGACCCCGGGACGCAGCCGCGCCCCCAGCGACAGGAAGGCCATCCCCAGTCCGCCCGCAGCGCCTGCACCCGGCAGGTGTGCGACGTCGGGCAATCCGGCTTCGACAAGGACGCCAGCGAGGTGGGCGAGGGTGGCGTCCAGCACCGGGACCTGCGCCGGAGTGGCTCCCTTCTGCGGTCCGAACACGGCAGCGGACCCGAGCGGACCCAGCAGGGGGTTGGTCACATCGCTGGCCAGGTCGATCCTCAGCCCGGCCAACCGCGGGTCAAGGCCGGAGGTGTCCACCCGCGCCAGGTCCGCGAGGCCGACAGGACTCGGCGCGACCTCGGCGCCGGCGGCATCGAGCAGCCGGATGCCCAGCCCGGCGAGCAGCCCGGCACCGCCGTCGGTGGTCGCAGAACCACCCAGCCCCACCAATAGCCGGTTCGCGCCGGCATCGAGTGCGTCCAGCACCAGGTCGGCCACCCCCCGGGTGTCCGAACGCATCACGTCACGCTCACCGGGCTCGACGAGGCCGATGCCGACGGCAGCAGCCACCTCCATGACGGCGAGGCCCGCGGAGGAAAGGCCATAGCCGGCCCTGACCGGGCGCCCGAGCGGGTCCCGTGCCGTCACCTCGCGTGGAACGGCACCCAACGCTGCGATCAGGGCCTCAGTTGTGCCCTCACCGCCGTCAGCCATCGGCATCAGCGTGCATTCCGCTTCCGGGACAGCGCGCCGGACTCCGCGAGCCATGGCGGCAGCCGCCTCGGGCGCCGACATCGACTCCTTGAACGAGTCAGGAGCAAGCACGAGTCTCATGGGTCCACTCTGACAGCCCTCAGGCGACGCCGGCCGTCCGCGAACGGAGCATGGCAGCTCCCATCGCGCCCGCCAGCTCCTCCGCGTGCCGCGCGAGCACGTCCAGTGTCGCCTCGGCGGCCCTGGCACCCTTCGGGGTGAAGGTGACGAGGACGGCTCGGCGGTCGCCGGCGTCCGGGCCCTGCGTGCGCTGGACAAGTCCCAGCACCTCGAGGCGGTCAAGCAAGGTGCTGGTTCCACTGCTCGACATCCGCAGTGAGCCAGCCAATGATGCCGGCCGGAGTGCGCCGTAGCGGTGGATCAAGGCCATGACGAACCGCTCGCGCCACTCCAGTGGTCCGAGACGTCCCATTGCCGTGTTGACGTCGTCGACGTAGTCGGCGCCGGCGCCTCCGAGGCGCTCCCCCGCCTCGAGCAGGGACAGCTCCGTCCAGGCGCCCGGCCTGACCGGGAACCCCAGGAGGCTGGCGCCAGTGCGCAGGTCGTCGGCATGACTGGCCAGGACCCGTTCCAGCGCCTTCTCGAAGGAGCGCAGGCGCGCCTTGCCTTTCGGGCTGAGACCAAGGTGCAACGACCGTCGGTCGCTCCGGTCCACCGAACGATCAATCAGGTCCTCAGCCTCGAAGCGGGCAAGGGCGTGGGACATCGAACTGCGCGACATCCCGAGCGATTCGGCCAGCACGCTGGGCGTCAGTCCCGGCCGGGTGTGCAGGGCCAGCAGGATCTGCACCTGCCGGTTGCCGCCGTTGCCAGCGCCAAGGGTCTCGACCGCCGCCTGGGTCAGGTCACCGGTCAGCGTGAACAACAGCAGGCCGGCCCGGACAAGGGCGTCGCGATCAGGCATGAG
>JBBRIY010000019.1:0-15272 GCA_038220215.1 Propionibacteriales bacterium | reverse complement strand
CGGCGCATCCCCCGCTGGTGGACGGAGCAATTCGACGACCATCGGGTCGTCGAAGCCGAGCCGGGTGATCCCCGTGCGGGCAACGAAGTGCTGGCCGACGCGGGCGACCCCGTCGTGCCGAAGCCTGGTGAGCGGAATGGCTGCCGAGTGGGCGTCCCAGTCGACCAGCCGGGCGAAGCAATGGGACGCGTAGAGCGACGTCGATGCCCGAATCACAAAGTCAGCCATGTCGCTCCTCAGCCGCTGAACCCATCGCCTGAACCGCGGGGACGGTTCTGTCGGTTCAGCTGAACCGGGAGAACCCTCCCCGCGGTTCCCTTGGCGACCCAGCCAAGCCACCCACAGTGATCGTGAGTGTCGTGCTCGTCCTCAAGACTGAAGTCGATCTCCATCTCCACAACGGCGCAGTCGATGAGGTGGGCCACCGTCGCCTTGTCCTCATCGGAGAGCTCCAGCCCTGCGTCCTCGACGAGCTGCAGCGGGTCGAGCGCGGCGAAGATCGCCTGAACCTTGTTACTGATGAGCTGCACGGCCACGGCGTCCAGATTCGTGCCGAAGCCTGGCTGCTCCCACCCGGGGGACTCGTCGGTCATAGCGCACTCCTTCCGTTCGGGGTTCCAGCCAGCAACTCCTGTTCCGCTGCTCGCGTCCAGCGTCCGTCGTTGAGCAGGTCAGCGACCCTCGGGAGGGCAGCGGGCAGATCGACCAGGCGCACCAGGGGTTGATCATGGAGTTGCGGGTACACCATGATCTTGCCACCGGACGTGCGGTCCATCACCGAGGCAATGGCATCGGCGAAGCCGGCCATTCCAGTGATGGCGTCGAGGGAGATCGCCGTATCAAGGACACCGGTCTCCACCTTGGCGAGGACGCTGGCGAGATCGGCCATCTGTGACCCGGAGGTGCCGATCAGGAAGACGTGGTGTTCGATGATCGCCTGCAGGTCGAGGGCCGCGAGGGTGCCCGCGGGGAAACCTGCGAACGCGTTGACGATCGCCCCGTCGCCCGCCAGCTCCACCGCCTGGGCCAGGACGGCGGGAACGGGCACGAGGCAGGTGAGATAGGTGTAACCCGGCTGCAGCGGATTCGTGGCGGAATTGATCACCCGGACGGGCACGCCATGCGCCGCGGCGGCAGGGGCGACCACCGCGGCGAGGTGACGCAGACGGTCATCGTTGAGGTCGGTGGCGTCGATGCTGGTGCCCGGGACGCCGAGGACCGCGGCACGCATGGTGTGCATCAGGCCCATCGGCCCGGCTGCGCCGATGATCGCCACCCGATCGCCGGGACGAATCTCACCGCTGGCCGGGATCTCACGGTAGGCCTCCACCGGGTCGTTGCCGGTGGTGCCGATGTAGCGGACGAAGTCGTAGTGCACCCGGCCCACGTCAAGCTGGACCCGCCGGTCGAGCCGGGCCCCGCCGAGCACAACGCACAGCAGGCTCTCGTTGCCCAGCAGCCCGCTGAGCCTCTCGACCGTCGCGGCGTCACAGCCGTAGTAGATGATGTCGTCGAAGCCTGGGGTCAGCTCGGAGAGGGTGCCGGCGACGGCCGTCGGGCTCACCGTCCCTGCGTCCAGTCCCACCACGGTGGTCACCGAGGGGTTCGCCGCAGCGAGGACGTCCGACAGGCCGCCCGGCTGCGCGTCCGGATCGGCGACCACCAACAGCTGTCCGCCCGGCTTCAGGGTGTTGCGTTCGGCCCGGGCATAGGCCGCTTCCACGGTTGCCCAGGGCTCCACGAGGGCAACTGCCGCAGCCGAGGGCCCGTCGCTCACCCGCAGCAGGAACTCCTCACCACCGACCACCACCATGCGCTCGTCGACCACGACGTACTCCTGCAGCGCCCCTTCGAAGTTGTAGCCGAAGGCGCCGCTGGACGCTGCGGTCGGGAGGTGGCGCCAGTCGGCCTGCACCAGCACCCGCTCCCCCACCCGAAAGTGGGTGACGGCGTCACCGACGGCGACGATGCGCGCCACAGGCTCGTGACCGGGCACGGTCGGCTCGAGATCGGGGTGATAGCTGGGAATCTCGGCCAGCTCGCCTACTGTCAGCCCACCGATCACCGGGAGCTTCCTCGGATGGTTCTCGAAAGCGTGCAGGAGCTTCGTGTCGCTGAAGCAGATGCCGCAGGCCTCCACCTGCAGGAGCAGCTGCGTCGGCCCGATCGGGTCGACCGCCTTGTGCCGGTTGTGCTCGAAGCGATCCACCCCGGTGTACTGGATCGCATGCTGGGTTGCCGGAATCGGCGTCACTTGGTCCTCCTCGTCCGCCAGGCACGGTGCCTGCGGGTTGGTTGGGGTCGTCATTCACCCCAGGGCAGGCGGTCGAACAGTTCGGCCACCTCGCAGTAGCGCGCGTAGCGGGCCGCGATGAAATCGGCCCTTCCCGGGTCGGGGTCGAACACACGCCAGTACGGGTTGAGCGTCCGGACGCCGCTGGCCACCTCGGCGAAGGCGCCGACGCTGACACCGGCGATGGCTGCCGCGGCAACGGAGCCGAGCTCGCTCACCGGCGAGATCTGTACCGGCACGCCGAGCACGTCGGCGAAACGCTGGCACCACACCGGTGACTTGGTCGCTCCCCCGGACAGCCGGACTGCCAGACGCTCGGGAAGGGCAGCCTGCAGCCGCTCGATGTGCCGGCGGTGCTCAAGGCAGATGCCCTCGACAACGGCGCCGAGCAGCTCACCCTCCCCGTTGGACGAGGACAGGCCCACCCACGCCCCGCGCGCTCCGGCGTCGGCGCGGCTGCCGTCGAGGAACGGGAGGAACATCGGGTCGTCCTGCCGTTGCGCACGGGCGCCCTCCCGCTCGAGCCGGGCGGCATAGATGTCCAGGCCGTCGGCGCGATCGATGTTCGTCGTGCCGGTGACCGCCCGGTTCAGCGCCCAGTCGAAGTTGGACGCCGACGTCGGCGAGGCCTCGCACAGCAGGGCCATCTCACCGAGAGCGATGTTGGCCGCCGACGGACGGATCGCGCCGAGGATCGAATCCATCGTCGCCTCGGCTGCCGGCACCAGCACCTGGTTCACGCTCCAGGTTCCGGCGCCGACGCAGATTTCGCTGCCGTCGAAGACACCCGAGCCATGGTGCAGCGCCGCGTTGTCGACCATCCCGGCCACCACAGGCGTCCCTGCCAGCAGGCCGGTCTCGCGGGCCGCCGCCGCCGATACCTCGCCAACTTGGTCCGAGCCGATCGGGGTGCCCAGCAGGTGCCGGAAGCGCTGCAGTCCGAAAGCCTCGATCGCGCGCTCGTTCAAGCCGAGTGGCTCCTCGCCGTGAGCCGCGGCCCAGGCGGTGTTGTCGTACAGGCCGCCCGCGGAGGCGTCCGAGAGTTCCGTCTCGACGATGCCGGTGAGACGTCCGCGCAGGTAGTCCTTGCAGGAGACGACGGCGTGCGCCCGCTCGAGGACGTCCGGCTCGGACTTTGCGAGAGCGGAAAGGATCGGGCCGGGCTGTCCGGCCCACAAGCCGTTCCAGCTGCGTTCCTGGAGCTCGGCGTCCAGGCCGTCGGCAGCCCAGTGGCGCACGGCGGACGCTGCGCGGGTGTCGGCAGCCATCACCGCTGCGCGCGCGGGCAGTCCGTGCCGGTCCACCAGGTACAGCCCGTTCCCGTGCCCGGTGAACCCCACAGCGAGGATGCGCTCCGGTCCGCGGGCAAGTTCGGCGAGGACACCGCGGACGCAGGCGGTAGTCGCTTCCCACAGGACGTCCAGGTCGCGCTCGGTCTGACCCGGCGCCGGACGGATCAGCGGCACCGAGCGCGAGACCGTGCTCGACCGGCCGGTGACGACGTCGAACGTCGTCGCCTTGACCATCGAACCGCCGGCGTCGATGGCCAGCAGCAGGTTCCGGTTCATCGCCGCGCCGTCACATCAGTGCGCGGAACATCAGTGCGCGGAGAATCGGTGCGCTGACCATCCGGACGCGGTCGGGAGGCCGACCGGGCAGCTCCGGCGGTGACGGAGCCCTTGGCCAGGAGTTCCTCCGCCGTCGTTTCGTCGGTGACGAGGACCTTGAGGTAGCCGCCCCGGATCGCACCGAGGACGGCTTCGGCCTTCTCCCGTCCGCCCGCAACGCCGACGACATTGGGCATGCCGCGCAGCTGGTCGAGGCTCAGGCCGATCCGCCGGTTCGAGGTCGCCTCGGAAATGATGCGTCCGCGGGCGTCGAACCACTCCCCGAGCATGTCCCCGACGGCGCCCATGGCGGCGTAGCTCGCCACCTCGGCCTCGGTCAGCAATTGCGAGCGGACCGCGGAGGCGCCCGGCCCGGCCGCGCCGATGCCGGTGAGCGTGACGGTGGCCGTCGACGCCAGCTCCAGCACTTCGCGCACCGTCTGCTCCGCGCGCAGCATCGTTGCGGCCTCGGGTGAGGAGACCAGCAGCGGTGCCGGGACGACGCGCAGGTGGTGGGCCACCTTGGGATCGCCTGCCAGGGACTGGGAGATGGCCTGGATCGAGCCCGCCGCTGAGGCGAGGGTGACGCCTTCGAGGGACTCCTCCGCCAGCATCGACAGGGCCTTGGCCACGGTGTCGCCCCAACCGACCCCGACGACGGCTCCCGGATGCAGGTACCGCCGCACGTAGGCGGCCAGCGCGGCAGCGACCCGTTCGTTCACCCGACCGGTCGGCTTCGGGGTGTCGTCATCGCGCGGCACGACGATGGCGTCAGCGAGCCCGAAGGTGTCGCGCAGGCGCGTCGCCAGGTCGAGGGCAGCAAGGCAGCGCGCGTCGATCTCGATCCGGACGACGCCCTGCGCGCGGGCCGCCTCCAGGAGCCGTCCCACCGTCTGGCGGGAGACGAACAGACGCTTGGCGACCTGCGCCTGGGTGAGACCGTCGCCGTGGTAGAGCCAGGCGGCACGGACGATGAGGTCCAGGTCGTTCGGGGACGACGCGAGCACCATGGGTGGACCCTAACTACTGGATACGGCGGACGGCGACTGCTGCCACCCTGACGGTAGCGGGGTTGCCGTGCCTTCTGCGTGCGGGATGACGTGTGGGGGGATCACCGGTACCAGAGGTCCAGATAGCCGGCGACGATGTCGCGCATTCCGGCGAGCACGACCTCCTGGCGCCACGCGGTGGTGAAGTAGGCGATGTCGGCCCGTCCGCCCACCGGCGCGTTCGGTCCGAGCAGGCCCTCTGCGGCGAGCGCCACGGCCTCCGGCCCGGCGACGGCGTCGGCGTGCTCGATCATCCTGCGGAAGAGCTGCGGGCTGGTGTCGCGCTCAAGGATGGTCCAGATGTTCACCTTGCAGACCCCGTCGGCGAACAGGCCGGCGAGCTGGGATGCGGGCACGCTGGAGGCGCCGTGCAGCACGAGGCGTGGACCGATGCGGGCGGAGATGGCCTGCGCAGCCTCGGGGACGTAGCGCAGGTCGGCAGCGGAGGCCCGGTGCTCGGTGCCGAGGTTCGCCACGACCATGTCGACGCCGGTGCGCGCGACGAACTCCTCCGCGCGGGCGGGCGACGTCAGTTCCCCGCGGACACCGCCGGTGGCGTCCACGATCTCGTCCGCTGCACCCTCGACCAGCAGGTCGTCGCCATGGCTGGCCATGAACGCTGCCGTCTTCGCGAGGTTGACCTCCCAGGGTGCCGCCGAAGCGTCATACATCACGGAGGAGAACCGTGAGAGGTCCCCGGCGAGCTGGTCGGCGTCCGCGTCGAACTGGCCATGGTCGAGGTGCGTGAGCACCTCTACGTCGGGGTAGTCGCCGCCGGGCCGGGCGAGCACGTCACAGTCACCGAGGAACAGCTCGAAACCGGTGTCGGGATTACGGCTCCCCGCGTAATAGAGGGCCTGGGCGCGGTGGGAGTACCGCCCGGTCATGGCGATCGTCACCGGGACGCGGGTGCCGAGCTCTACTGCCTTGGCCTGGCAGGCCCCGAGCACCGCCTCGAGGGTGGTCTGGTTCTCGCTGCAGAAGGTGGGCACCACCCAGTTGCGTTGCGCGGCGGCGGCGTAGAGCGCAACCACCTTGTCCTTGCCGCGAATAATCGGCATCGTGTCCTCGTCTCGTCGTAGCTCGCCCGGTGATCAGATCACACGGGACGGTTCAAAGGTCTTTCCGATCCGTTCCAGCTCGGCGTCGAAGTCGAAGCCGCTCTCCAGAGCCTGCACCTGGGAGCGCAGGAGCCGGCGCTGGGCCACGTCCATCACGTCGCCGAGGCTGGACTCAAGGTGCTCCCAGAGCCTGCCCTCGTGCCACCCGGGAACGCCGAGCAACTGGACGGCCCCGCTGGCGACGGCGAGCGAGAGGTGACGGGACGGCAGGCCCAATTCCAGGGCCTTCCGCAGCGCCCCGACCAGGCGGTCACCGGCAGCCAGCTTGCGCTCCGGGTCGCGGGCGACCCGCTCGTTGGTGTCACCGAGGGCCCGGTTGTCGAAGCGGTGCAGCAGGTCGTCGACGTGGTCGAGGAGCTTGCCGGGGTCCACACGGTAGCTGGCGGCAAGGGACAGGGCTGACTCGACCATCGCTGCCCGGACGACATACCTGATGCCGGGCCGTCCGATGGCGTCGCAGACCAGTTCGTCGCCCGCCAGAAGGCCGAGGTTGGCGGTGAAGCAGTGGCCGAGGTTGTGCACGTAGAGCTTGCGGTCGCCGTAGAAGGCGAACGGGATTCCCGTGTCCCACACCATGCCGGGCACGTCGAGGCGGTCACCGACGACGGCCGCGCCGTCGTAGGGCAGCAGCTTGTAGGCCTCTGCGACGACAAGGCCCGGCTCGGAGCCGTCGGAGGTCGTGGCCGGGATCATCCGCCCGATGGAGGTCTCGATCAGGCCGATGTTGGCGGCAAGGGTTGCTGGGGGGATGCCCGGGAGGCGCTCGGCGAGGAGTCCGCGCATCAGGGCCGCACCGTGGTGCACGTTCTCGGCGAGCAGGAGGTTCAGCGGCGGGCGGCCGAGTTCGATGCGCCGCGCGAGGGCCAGGGCGAGGGTGTCGGCCACTGCGGGAAGCGCCCGGGCTCCGACGCTGGTGGCGGCCAGCTCGGCAGCCACGAGGGCCTCAACCGCCGCCTCGACGTCGCGCACGTCCAAAGCTGTGACAGGGGTTATCACGGTCCGGACCGGGCCGGCGGAGCCGACGGTGACGTGGAGGTAGCTACCTGCCGTTGCCAGGGCATCGACGAGTTCTGGGGAGACGTCGAGGAAGGTGACGGACCAGCCGGCCTCGCACAGGAGCTGGCCGAGGAAACCGCGTCCCACGCTGCCGGCGCCGAAGATCACGGCAGTTCGCACATCGACCTTTCCCGGGCGGACCCCGTAGTCCGCCGCCAGCACTGTTCTAGGTGCTGTGGTGCTGCGCGGCAACCCGATCCGGGCGGTTCGGGCATATGCCCAACTCTCGGAACCTCCCACACAATGCGAAACATCACCCCTTGCCAGACCGGCATTGGTACCAAACCGAGACACAATCTGAGCATATGCTCGGCTTCTGCGCATCTGCTTGCCGTGCGATCATCGGCGGGCCTAGCCTCCGGAACAGAGGGCGATCCGCCCCTGGCACGAGGAGGTGCTCGAGAGGTTGGGAATGACTGCAAGCGAGGCCCAGGCACCAGCGGTGCCACGACTGTCGATCCGGGGCATCAGCAAGAGCTTCGAGGCGATCCACGCCCTGCGCGACGTGACGTTCGACCTTGCTCCGGGCGAGGTCCATGCGCTGGTGGGTGAGAACGGGGCGGGCAAGTCGACCCTCGTCGGCGTCATCACCGGGCTGCTGCAGTCTGACCAGGGCACGGTGCTGCTCAACGGCACGGAAGTCCGGTTCCACAATCCTCTCGATGCACGCGCCGCCGGTGTCGCAGCGGTCTTCCAGGACCCCAACCTCTTTCCGCACCTCTCGATCGCGGAGAACATCGTCACCGGCGCCTACCCGCGCAAGGGCCCGCTGCTGGACCGTCGGGCCATGAAGCAGCTGGCCACGGCCAAGCTCGAGGGGCTCGGCTTCGAGCTCGACCCCGACCGGCTGGTCGCGGAGCTCACCGTTGCGGAGGCCCAATTCGTGGAGATCGCCCGCGCCGTCGAGCCGGGCCTGCAGCTGCTGATCCTCGACGAGCCGACCAGCGCACTCACCCCGTCCGAGGCCGGTCGCCTCTACTCGATGGTCGAGACCCTCAAGGCCGCCGGCACCACAGTGGTCTGGATCTCGCACCGGATGGACGAGATCCGGCGGCTCGCCGACACCATCACCGTCCTGCGCGACGGCCAGCACGTCATCACCTCCCCCGCGAAGGACCTGGGCGACGACGACATGATCAAGGCCATGGTGGGCCGCTCGGTGGTGCTGCGACGCGTCCCCCGCACCGTTGACACCGGCGCCATCCGGCTGAAGGTGCGCGACCTGAACCTCGCCGGAACCTTCGCCGACATCTCGTTCGATGTGGCTGAGGGCGAAATCGTCGCCGTCGCCGGCCTGGTCGGGTCGGGACGCTCGGAGATCGCCCAGGCCATCTTCGGGCTGTCACCGCAGGTCACCGGCACGATCGAGGTGGACGGCAAGGAGGCACGACCGGAGAGCCCCGCTGCCATGTCACGGCGCGGGGTGGTCTACCTGCCGGAGGACCGCGACGCCGAAGGCGTGATCGCGTCGATGAGCATCACAGCGAACGTTGCCCTGCCGAGCATCCGCAAGCTCTCCCGGGCCGGCTTCATGGCCCCCCGTCGTGAGCGGGCGCTGGCCAGCGAGCAGCGCGAGGCCTTGAGCATCAAAGGCGACATCGCGTCCCCGGTCAGTTCGTTGTCCGGTGGCAACCGCCAGAAGGTGGCCCTTGCCCGCTGGCTGGCGACGAACCCGCGGGTGCTGCTGCTGGACGAGCCCACCCACGGCATCGACGTGGGCACGAAGGTGCAGGTGCACGAGATCATGCGCGACCTGGCACGCAAGGAGCGGATGGCCATCCTGATGGTCTCCTCCGACCTGCCGGAAGTGCTGGCCGTGAGCGACCGCGTGCTGGTGATCCGGCGCGGGAGGCTCGCTGCAACGCTCGACACCGGACAGGCAACCCAGGAAAGCATCATGGCCGCCGCAACGGGCCGTACCGAAGAAGGCGCACAGTGAACTCCTCCGTTGGGAACACGTCATCGATCCTCGCCCGCCTCCGGCTCTCCGGCAGTGGCGGCGCAGCACTCCGCGTCCGGTTCATCGGTGTGCTGGCGTTCCAGCTGCTGCTGATCATCATCTTCACCACGCTGGCGCCGCGGTTCCTTTCGTGGGACAACGCCCAGAGCATCCTGTTCACGGCCGCCATCCTGGCGATGGCTGCGACGGGCCAGACGCTGGTGGTGCTGACCGGCAACCTCGACCTGTCGGTCGGCTCGATCATGGGCCTGGTCGCCTATGTGGTCTTCGACGTGTCCAGCCAGGCGCGCTGGCTGATGGCGTTCACGGTGCCGGTCGCGATCGGCCTCGGTGCGCTGCTGGGCTTGTTCAACGGCGTCCTCGTCGCCTACCTGAAGATCCCGTCGATGGTCGCAACCCTCGGGACCCTCTCGGTCTACCGCGGGCTGGTGTCGTTCTACGCCAACGCCATGGAGGTCACCAGCGGCGAACTGCCCCAGTGGATGCGGGACCTCGCGACCGCCCGGTGGCTGGGCATCTCCTCCTATGTCTGGATAGCTCTCGCCCTCGTGATCCTTGTCGGCCTCGCGCTGAGCCAGCTGCCGTGGGGACGCAAGCTGTACGCCTACGGCTCGAACCCCCGCGCCGCCTACTACTACGGGCTGAACGAGAACGGGATCCTGGTCGGCGCCTACGTCGGTGCCGGTGCGATCGCCGGCTTCGTCGGCCTGCTGCTCGGCGCGCAGGTGGGCAACATCAACTCCCTGCTGGCGTTCGGCATCGAGATGCAGGTGCTGGCCGCCGTGGTGATCGGTGGCGTCAGCATCTGGGGCGGCTCCGGGAGTGTGTACGGCGCCGCCGTTGGCGCGATCGTCCTCGCCACCATCAACAACGGGCTCGTGCTGGTGGGGGTGCAGGAGTTCTACCGGCTGCTGTTCCAGGGCCTGGCCATCGTCGCAGCCGTCGCCGTCGACGCGCTGGTGCAGAAACGGGTGCTCACCGCGACCCGCCGCCGCGTGATCCTGGAGGTGGCGGCATGAACCGCGCGCTCCGTTCGTACTCGGCCGAGTTGCTGCTCGTCGTCCTGATCGTCCTCGCTGCCATCTGGTCGAGCCAGCTGTCGCCGTACTTCCTGGACACCACCAATCTGATGAACTCGGCAGCCTTCTTCGTCGTGTTCGGACTGATGGCCTTCGGGTTGTTCCCGATCGTTGTGCAGGGCGAGATCGACATTTCACTGGCGTCGACGCTCGCCGTGGCCAGCGTGCTGTTCGCGAAGCTGTCTGTTTCCGGGGTCCCTGTGCTGGCGGCGGTTCCGATCGTGCTGGCCGTGACGGCCGGGCTCGGTGCCATCAACGGCCTGCTCGTTGCCTACGCGGGACTGCCGTCCCTGGCGGTCACGCTCGGCACGCTCGGTGCGTACCGCGGCGTGGCGTACCTGCTCGCCGGTGACGCCGGAGTGACCGGACTGACCAAGGACTACACGTTCCTCGGCATGTCGTGGATCGGCATCGTGCCATCCACCGTCGTGCTGTTCCTGATCGCCGCCCTGGTGGTCGGCGTCGTGATGGAGACCACGAAGTTCGGCCGCTACAGCTACGCGATCGGTGCCAACCCGGCCGCCTCCCGCTCGGCATCGGTGCCGGTGCGCCAGGTGCGGGTCGGTGCCTACGCGATCGGCGGCGCCATGGCCGGGCTGGCCGGCTTCGTCTGGGTGAATCAGTACCAGTCGGCCCGCGGCGACAACGCGGACGGCGCGATCCTGTTCGTCCTGACAGCCGTGGTGCTGGGCGGCGTCTCCATCAAGGGCGGCAGCGGCCGGGCACTCGGTGTGCTGCTGTCGACGCTGCTGCTGGCCACCATCCAGACCGGCATGAAGCTGGCCAACGTTCCCGGTACCAGCCAGACGCTGGTGATCGGCATCCTGCTGATCGCCAGCATCGGTGGTCCGCAGCTGGTCACGCTGCTGCGCTCAACCTTCAGCCGGATGCGCAGGACCTCCCCCGCGATGGCCGGGGGGTGAGGCCGGCGTCCACGTGCACCGCTGACTCCCGTCCACCCACGATCCAACCCAGCACCAAGATCCAACCCAGTACCACCCGTTCAAAGACGAAAGGAATTCCCTCATGACCGATTCGGCCTTCAATCGCCGTCGCTTCATCGGCTTTGCCGCTGCCGCAGGGGTCGCCGCCGCCGCAGCCCCGCTGCTCAGTGCCTGCACGACCACTGCTCCCGGTGCGGCCACCGCCGCCGGCTCCGCCAGCGCGAGTGGCGCCAAGCTCAAGGTTTTCATGTCGCCCAAGTTCACCGGCCTGGCCTACTTCGAGGTTGCCCGCAAGGGCGGCGAGGATGCCGGCAAGGACCTGGGACTTGACTTCCAGTACATCGGCTCGGACAAGGCAGAAGCCACTGAGCAGATCGCCACCCTGACCAATGCCGTGGCGCAGAAGCCGAACGCCCTGGTCGTCAGCGCCATCGACGGCGACGCCGTCGCCCCGGCACTGCGGCAGGCCCGCGCGGCCGGCATCAAGGTCGTCACCTACGACGCGGACGCTGCGGCTGACGCACGCGACCTCTTCGTCAACCAGCTCTCCTACGAGCTGGCCGCAACGACGATGCTCGATGCAGCCCTGCTGAACTCCCCCGATGGCGGCCTCGTTGCCTTCATCTCCGCTTCGCCGACCGCCCCGAACCACACCGCACACGTGAAGTTCATGAAGGCGGCCATCGACGGCGATGCGAAGTACTCGAAGCTGAAGTACGTCGACACGGTTCAGTTCGCCGCCGATGACGCGCAGAAGAGCCAGGACATCGCTCTGAACCTGATGCAGGCCCACCCGGACCTGAAGATCATCATCTCCTCCTCCGCGGTCTCGGCCCCGGCGGCAGAGCAGGCCATCATCAACGCTGGCAAGGGTGGCAAGGTCTTCGCCACTGGCGTCGCGCTCCCGTCCTCGGTGAAGGACTTCATCAAGGGTGGCAACTCCAAGGCCTTCATGATGTGGGATCCGGCCGAGCTCGGCTATGTCGCGACCGTTGCGGCCGCACAGCTGGCCGAGGGCAAGATCGACACTGCCAAGGGCACCAAGATCGACTGTGGCAAGGCCGGCACCTATGAGGTCGGCGACAACGGCGAGGTTCTGTACAACAAGCCGCTGATGTTCACCGCCGACAACATCGACCAGTACAACTTCTGAATCGATGAACTGTTGCCCGGGTCCTGAAACACCCGGACCCGGGCAACTCTCCCCCACCGCGATATCGAGTCAAGGACAGGTCAAGTGAAGCGCGGACGACACGAGGACGTCATCGCCGACGACCGCACGAGCGTCCTTGCGAGCACCGCGTGGTTCTACTACATCGACGGCCTCACGCAAGCGGACATCGCCGAACGCCTGGCCACGTCGCGCGCCACGGTCGGACGGATGCTGCAGGAGGCCCGCGACACGGGCATCGTTCGGATCTCGATCGACCCCCGGACGCTGGCGACGATGGGCCTGAGCCGTTCGCTGTGCGAGCGCTTCGACCTCGAGGACGCCCTCGTGGTGCCGCGGTGGACCGGAACGGGCACGACGATCTCGGTCAATCGCCGGATCGCCATCGCGGCGGCCGGCTACCTGGAGCGCTATCTGCAACCGGGCGCCGTGATCGGCTTCGGCTGGGGCGACACGGTGATGAACGTGCTGTTCAGCATTCGCCATGAGTCGCTGGACGGCGTGACGTTCGCTTCCGTGGCAGGCGGCATCGACCGCTACAGCCGGGAGGTCTTCGCGCAGGGCAACGGAGTGCAGGCACACCTGCAGCTGATTCCGGCGCCCCTGGTGGTGAACTCCCCCGCCACGGCGGAGGCGCTGCGCCAGGACACGTCGGTCACCCGGGTGCTGGAGCTGTCCCGGACGGCTGTCGCAACCATCACCGGCGTCGGCGGCACCGGAACCACGGGCACGTCGGTGCGTGCGGGGCTGTACTCACCCAGCACCATCACGAGCATCGCCGAACTCGGGGGTGCCGGGGACATGCTCGGCGAGTGGTTCGACGCCGAGGGCCAGGTGCTCACCGGGGCCACGTCCGATCGACGCATCGGCATGGACCTGAACGAGCTGCGCAGCATGCCCCACGTAATCGGGGTGGCGGCCGGCCCGGACAAGGTGATCGCGATCCGCGCCGCGCTTCGCGGCGGCTACCTGAACGCCCTGGTGACCGACGAGGAGACGGCACAACAGCTCCTCGATGCCGACGGAGCCTGACCACCATTCCTGGCTGGCCGGAGCCGCAGCTCGTGGACTTCCCGCCCCGATCGAAGAGAGACCACCCCGTGCACACTTCCCGCGCACTCCAGCCCGGCGACCTACCCGACGACATCAAGCTCGTCGTTGCCGACATGGACGGCACCCTGCTGGATGAGACCGGCGGCATCCCCGACACCTTCTGGCCCATCCTCGAGCGATTGGTGGAGCGCGGCATCGTCTTTGCTCCTGCGAGCGGGCGGCAGTACTCGGCGCTGGCCGGGATGTTCGCGCAGGCCGGCCCCGGCGTCGCTCTGATTGCCGAGAACGGAGCCTTCGTCGTCCGCGACGGGCAGGAAGTGAGCTCCAGCCTTGTCGACGCGGAGTTCAGCGCGCATTGCGTCACCGTCGCCCGCGACATTGCCAAGGTGCACAACATCGGCCTGGTGTGGTCGGGGCGCCGCAGCGCCTACATCGAGCGGGCGGACGCGGCGTTCGTCGAGCAGGTCGGCTGGTTCTACACGAGCCTCGAAGTGGTGGACGACCTGATGGAGGTGCCCGAGCAGGCCCTCAAGTTCGCGGTCTACGACTTCGACGGTGGCAGTGCCGGCTCCAGGGCATTGCTGACCGAGGCGCTCCAGCCGTTCCAGGTCGTGATGTCCAGCGAGCACTGGATGGACATCATGGATCCGGCAGTGAACAAGGGCGTCGCGCTGCGGGCACTGCGGGGAGCACTTGATGCGACCCCGGACCAGACGATGGTGTTCGGCGATTACCTGAACGACCTCGAGATGTTCACGGAAGCCACGCACTCGTTCGCGATGAGCAACGCCCACGCGAAACTCTTGCGGGCGGCCCGCTACGTCGCCCCCTCCAATCGTGACCACGGGGTGATCACCACGCTGGCGCAGCTGCTCGGTGTGCCGATCCTGGATCGCCGCCGGGTTGAGGCTCGACCCTGAGCCAGCAGAGTTGTACCGACGACCGGACCACGGATAGCTTGACAATCGATTCACCGGGGCGGTAGCTCAGCCGGTCAGAGCAAGGGACTCATAATCCCTGGGTCGTGGGTTCGAGCCCCACCCGCCCCACCAGCGTTTCCCGTTATCAGGACAGGGTTCACTGACTAGGCGCCACCCCGAACGACATGGAGCTAGCTCAGCGCTCAATCATCGTGCGTTCACAGGCCAGTAAGCGAGAACGGTTACGGAGACGCTCGTTACCACAGAAGCGCTGTGCAATGCGCGGCGACGGCGCAGGTTGCGCGCGGGAGGCAGCCCGCTGTCCTTTGAACAGCCTAGTCATCGCAGGCCTGCCGCCCGCGGCCACGAACTTGGACTCCCCACGGTGTCGGCCTCAACGTGCTCGCCGAGCCTCCGGCCCGCGCCGACTCAACTCACAGCCGGAAACCAGATCACTTCGTTCTGGAGTCTCAGGTTGCCGCGACAGAGAAGGTCGTGGGGTAGCTCATGCAGTCGCGGATCTCCATGACGTCGGCATCGTTGAGGTCGAGCCCGGCCTCATCTGCGCGCCGTAGTACGTTTTCGATCGTCGCTCGGGCGATCTCTTCGGCACTTGGCGAGGGTTGACGGTATAGCGGGCAACCTCCATGAGCGATTGCGTGACAGACGAAGGCGACGGCTCCTCGACTCGCAGCGGTTCCGCGTTCAGCAAGTTGATCCCGCGACCATTTGGTCGCTTCGGTCAGGTTGAACTCGTGCGTTGCGGCATATTCAGCGAGGACCGCGTACACAGCCGGCCAAACCTCCTTGCGCAGCCTCGGTACGTTCAGCAGCGACGTCACCCTCTCCATCGGTTCTGGCAGACCCACTGCAGTTGTGGGTCCGACTGGCGATGGTTGGGGTGACGCGATAGCCGCACGGATACGTTGCTCTGCTTGCGGGTCGTCCTCGGGGTCGGCCTGCGCAGGCGCATCTTGCACGAGTTCCAGGATCTGCGATCCGGAAACGAATCGGTCCGC
>JBBRIY010000018.1:0-15313 GCA_038220215.1 Propionibacteriales bacterium | reverse complement strand
GACAGGTTGAACCGTGGAGTTGGCGCCGTTCTGACTGATCGTTTGAGTGAAGAAGGCTTCGATCGTCATGTCCGGTCCGGATACGTCAATGACGCGGTAGCGAGCCTTCTCCGTCGAGATCCAAGCCGTTGTGCCTTCCGGAGGAGTTGGCATTTTCCGGCCCGCCGCAGGCAGCGAGGGAGCCCAAATCCTCTCACCGATGCTTTGAAACTCGGTTGGGTCATGCGGGGCTTGGCCCTGCCATCGTGCCAAGGTAGCGACGAACGCTGCCGCTCCTTCGGGAGTGATTGGCGCCTTCTCGTGCGCGATGCGGATTGCCTTGACCGGGTCGGTCCCACCGAGGCACCCATCCGCCAACACCGTCGGTGCACCACTAACCGTGGCTGAGGTCGAGGTGCTCGAGGCCGTCGGTGTCAGGGATACGGCCGGTGGTGCAGTGGCCGGTGCTGGGGCGGGCCGCAGCGCGAAGTAGACGGCCACCCCGGTCACAGCGACGAAGAGCACTACGAAGACGACAGCGATCCGTGGCCACCGTCGTGTCGACGTTGTACCTGTGCTTGTTGCCATGATCGGGGTTCCCTTCATTGGTGGGCCGGGAGGCCATTCGCTTCCGGCGTTAGGCAAAAGCCGTGTCGCCTCTACTTCACTGCAAGGTCATGCGGTGATGAAGAGGATGGCGCCCACGATCGCAGCCAGGGCGGCCAGGCCACCGACGGCGATCCCACCCCGGACAGCCTCACTACGCGACTCCGCGACCTGCGAAGGGTGGTTCCCGCCCTTGTGCTGGGCGATCCCCACGATGCCGCGCATCAGGTAGAAGATCGCGAAGACCAAGGCAATCGCCCACGCCCCACCAAGGAGCTTCTTCCACAGCGCGTCGAACTTGGTCCCAAACGCGGTGAAGTCCGGCACGATCCCATCCAGCGGGTTCGCGATCCCGGCCGGTGGCGGCGGGGTCGGGTCCGCACCGGGCAGGAACGCCAAGGCGTGGGTATGGGCTTCTGCGATCAGGGTCAGGGTCTGGGACATGGTCAGATTCCTTCCGAGGTGGTGGACTGCTGGGCGGGGTGGCCCGGGATTGGTGACGTTTCGGGCGCGTGCTGCAGCGCGTCGACCAGGTGCCGCGCGACCGACCGCCACGCCCGTAGGGAGGCCGGGCTGAGGTTGGTCAGGGTGATCTCCCCGTCGCGGCGGATCGCCGGCTCGAACGGGACCTCGACCACCGCCCGAGGCTGGTACCGCTCACGGATCGTCTCGACCGCAGTCGCAGCCAGCTCGACGTCTTCCGGGCCGCCGTCGTGGCTGACCACGACCACGACCCTCGCCGCGATTCCCTGCAGGTGGTCGGTGGTGCGCTGCTCGAGAGTGGACATCGCCCGGTGCAACCCGCGTAGCGACTGCAAGTTCAGCGTGCACGGCACCAGCACCGCGTCCGCGGTGTCGAGCGCGGTCAGGAACGTCTCCGACTGAACGTTGTTCGCCGTGTCCGCGACGGTGAGGTGGTAGTACGCGTCCAGCAGCCCCCGCACCGTCAACACGTCCCGCGGGCTCAGCGCGGCGCGGGCGCTGACCGTGCCGATCACCGCGGCGTGGGAGGTCTGCGGTGCGGTGTACCCGGCCAGGTTCCCGGCCGAGGTCACCATGGACGACGCGGCCAATAGCTCGGTCAGACCTCGGGCAGGGTCACCCTCGGCCCGGTCGGCAAGATCCCCGGGCGCCTCCGAGGCTTCCCACGCCGCGACGTACCCGCCGCGGACCTGGGCGAGCACCCCGGCGGTGATGATCGAGGCCGGCGTCTTGCACGAGGCCCCTTTCGGGTTCACCACGATCACGTTCATCGCGCGGGTCCAGGTCGCCTGCCGGATCACTCGCTCGTTCTCCCGGTCGGCTACCTCGTCCGCGCTTGGAGCGACTTGTCCCAGGCCGAGCTTGGCTAGGAATGCTTTCCACCCGCTCGCGGTGGCTTCTTTCTCGGCTGGGGCCCGGAACGGCTCCAGCTCCGACCCCACCGCAGCAACCCCGCTCGGGGTCACAGTGGGTGCCACGCTGCTCCGCTCGACTCCCGCGGTCGTCGGTTCCGGCGGCCGCTCCTCATACCGCGCCCGACGCTGCGCACCCGCAAACACGTCCGTCGTCTTCAACTCAGTCATTGCGTTTCCCTTGGTCGGTTTGGGACATGAGGATGAGGCCACCGCTGCTGGCGCGAGCAGAGGAAAGCTGCACCCAGTAGCGGTGACCAGCGGAACCGGCGCCACGACAAGCCGAAGCTGCTCGTATCGACGTCATCGGCAGCCGAGTCCGCACGGAGATACTTCGACGCCTTGCGCTCGAACCCATGAGTGCGCCCCATCTGGGTGACGACCTGGGCATCAAACCGCTCGATCGTCTCGCGGCACCTGGTCGCGCTCGAAGGCCTCGGGCTCGTCCTGGCCGACCGACCTGTTGGGGCACGGCAAGGTGTCACCGTCCGCTGGTCCACCAACCGCGAACGCGTAGCCGAACTCGGAAGAACCTGGAGGGCATACGCCAGGGGTGAGTGACGCCATCCGCGGGGGAGGGCCTGAGGCGGGTGGTAGCACGTGCATAGCAGTCAGCATAACCACAGTTATCGTCAACACTCCTATGGAACCACCGGCGAACACACATCCTCGGCTCGGACCAAGCGAAACCGTGGGAAGGTGTCGTCTCAAGAACTTGGAAAGTCCGGCGTGGAAGGGAGAGGTCCCCGATGGATGGTCCTGGCGTCCCAGGATTGGCCGCGAAGCTTGAGCATCTGTTCGCCACGATCCCCCAGCCGGACAACCGCGGGGCCTACACGAACGAGGCCGTCGTCGCGGAGTTGCGCAAGGTAGGCGTCACCGTGAGCGCAGTGCATGTGTCTCACCTACGCACCGGGCGGCGCGACAACCCTTCTGCACGCCTGCTGGCAGGCCTGGCCGAAGTGTTCGGTGTCCCCATCGCGTACTTCTTCGACCCGGAACGTGAGCAGGCCGTGAATGACCAGCTAGCGGCGCTAGCCGCTTTGCGCGAGGCCCAGGTACAGGGCCTGATGTTGCGCTCTGGTGGCGTCGACGCAACGGCCATGATGCACTTGGTGGCGGCTCTTGAGCAGGTAAGAAAGAGGGAGGCTGAAGGTGGGCAGCAGGACCCGTGACCGTTTCACTCGCCTGAGCGAGCGTAAACGAGCTGTCCGGGCAGCCCGCAAACTTGCCCCCAGCGACGGCAGCCCCGACGAGCTGGTACACAACGTGGCGGTTCACCGGGGTCGTCCTATCGTCATGATGCCAATGCGGCTACCCGCCGGAGCGCCCTCGGGCATGTGGGTGTCCACGGAGACCAGCGATTACCTGATCTATCCCGCCGAGACCACCCCGACCCGGAGGACGGCCGTCATCTGTCACGAGGTGGGCCACATGCTGATGGGTCACGACCCCGGCCTGGTGGGCGAGTCGTCAAGCTCGCTGCTGTCCGCCCTAGCCCCCGATCTGATGCCCGGGCACGCGGCCCGGGTTCTAGCGCGTCACGGGTATAACAACGCTCAGGAATCTGACGCCGAGTACCTCGCCACGGTCCTGGCGACGCTCCTGGCCCGGGCGAAACACGACGAGGGATGGTCCCGGCCGGGATCTATCTCGGCCCGGCTGAGGTAGACCAGCGTGCGCGCGATGGCCGGGGCCGTGGCCATGGCCGTGCTGTTGCTGGCCACCGGGTACCGAGTCTGGATCATCTACCGCAAAGGCTACGAACCGTGGCGGGCGCACCTGGCGGCCGGGATCGGTGGTCTCGCAATCGCGACCACCCTTTACTCCATCCGCGCCCGTTTCGACGAATGGGTCGGCGTGCCCAATCTGTCAGCCCTGGTCAACCGGGTCGTGATCGCCGCGGCGTTCCTGTTCATTCAGCTGTACGTGCTCGACTTGCAGAAGCCTCGCGACCATCGAAGAGCCCTTCAGGTTCGAGTTGGCGGGGCAGTCCTGGTCACCGTGGTGACGACAGCAGCGTGGGTCATGGCCCCGATACACGCCGTCGAACTGCTGGACTTCACCCCGGTAGCCGCGAATCCGGCCGTCGTGGTCTACACCGTCGGCTATTACGCCTACCTCAGCTGGCTGCTACTCGATCTGGCGATTTTCACCCAGCGGGAAGCGGCCACGATGAAGCACAACGACCGGCCCGGAGCGGTAGCGACTGGTCTCATCGCCGTGGGGTGCTACCTCGGGATCATCGTCACGGCTCTGTGGACGCTGAACGTTGCCGCAGTCGTCGCTGGGCATCCAACCTCGGGGTTCGCTCAGGCTGGCTTGCTGCTCTTTCCGGCACCCATGGCCGCTCTCGCTGCCGGGTTGCTCATGCTGCCGCTCCTACCTCAGATCACGCGGCGCCGTGACGCGCTACGCCAGCTACGCCACATCACCCCCTTGTGGGCGTACCTCGTGCGGGCCCGCCCGGACGTGCGACTGGCCCTCCCGGGCACTTTCCGACTGTCAATGTTGCACCCCGAAGTCAGCGTGCAACGCCGGCTCATCGAGATAGCGGACGCACTCGAAGCGATCACGGTGCCCGACGGCACCGCCGTCACCTTGTCAGGTCTTGTCGAGGCCCTGGACGGTCCCGCTGGCGAGGCTAGGAGCGCGAAAGACGTTCTGGCGATCGCGGCCGCACCGATGCACGACACGCAGGCGATCCTTGCCCTCGGGCAGGCTTTCCGCGACCGGGTGGACAGGCCCCCTCGCGACGTACCATCGAGAGCGTGAGCGAGACCACCGACCAGAGTCTGCACAAGGACTTGGCTCGATTGAACCGAGCCACGATCTCTCGGCCTGCACGGCTCGTCGCCGCTGTGCTCACACCTGCCAACGTCGTGCTGGGCCTACTGGCCTACGTCTCGCTCAAGTACTCCTCGTCGTGGCTTGCCGCGACCGGCTGGTGGCTTATCACCCTCGTGCTGGTGGTCGGCGTGCCCTACGCCATCCTGTTCCGGGCAATTCGTGCCGGAAAGGTAGCCGACCGACAGGTGGTACGCCGTGAGCAGCGACCTTGGCTTTTTGCCGCAGCGATCACCTGCGTCATCGTCGCTCTTGGCGTTCTCGCTCTCGCCGGAGCCCCCCGACAGATCATCGCCCTCATCGTGGCCATGCTCTCCGGACTGGTCGCCATGGGAGCCGTCACCTTGGTCTGGAAGGCCTCGATGCACCTAGCCGTCGCGTCAGGTGCGGTCACCGTCTTGGCGATCGAGAACCCGACCGCCGGCCTCATTGCCGCCCTAGTCCTTCCCGTACTGGCCTGGTCCCGGTGGCGCGACGGGCGACACAGCCTGGCCCAGCTCATCGGAGGTGGGATCATCGGCGCGGGCGCGGCGGCCGCGGTCTACTACCTGACGCGCTGAGGCCCACGAGGATTACGGCCGGAGGCTAGGTCTTCGTTCGCGCCGGACCGAAGCATCGCGAGAACTGCTGCGGTAGCCACGAACGCCGGGCGGGCGCCTGGCCGGCGGGTGACGGGCCGCGGGAGGCCGCTCGCCCGATGAATATGCGGACCACCGGCCGCCAGTTCCGCGCCGTCCTCGCCTTGCGTCTCACGCCACCACCATGGGTGCGTTGCACCCTTGTGATGAGCCGGATTACTACGCTGACCCCCATGGCAACTGTGGGAATCTCCGACATAACTGTGGTTATCATGTAGGCATGTTGGTTCAATCCCGAATCCCAGGCCCTGCGGCCTGCGCTTGGGGCGAGGGGCGCGACACGCGCCGTCGGGGTCACACGAAATGCATACATCGGCTGCCAGTATGACTGTTATGGCTTCTGTGAAGGGACGTTCCCACCGCGCAAGTGGTGGTCCAACTCGCCTTCTGCAAGGGCGCGTCTCACCCGAAGCGCATGAGGCAGCTCGTGCCGCAGCCGACCAAGACGGCATGTCTATAGCGGCTTACCTCGAGCTCCTTGTGCTCGAAGACGCCAGACATCGCCAGACCAACCCACGGTCAGCGCTATGCCAGGAGGCGATCGCCATCTAACGGTGGACATCAGGGCAGGGCCCTGAAATGCAGAGAGCCCGCGGCGCCAACCACGGGCTTCTCTGAAAGTCGGAAGACCGATTCGTATTCGGTCTGACCAATCTGAACTCCGGTGCAAGGAGCGGCTTTGTGCTACCCAGAATAGCGTACGTCGGCGGCAGGGCAAGCCCTGTCGGCGTTGGCGTGTCTGAATGGTTGTCCTGCTTCAGCCTGTTGTGGCGGTGGAGTAGGAGCGGTTCGGGTGTGTTCGCCGTGCGCGCTGGGCGGGGCACCTCTCCGCGTGGATGGTTGAGTGCGGCTGGGACTGTTGTCGCCTTGGGGTGGCTGGCGTGAGCGCGGGGTCGCGCAGCGTGGCGGCGTTGGATGCGCTGCTGTTCCGGGGGGGGTACTGGTTCGCGATCGATGCGGGGAATCAGCGCGTGGCTCGGGTGGTGGTGCCAACGTTGGAGACCGGCTTGGGTTTGGTTGGTGACGGCCCGGTGGCCTCGATCGTGGGCCGGGTTCGTGATGAGGTAGTGGTCGTCGACGTGGATGTCGCCGGGGAGCGGGGCCACGCGATCGTGGAGCAGCTCGCGAGGTGGTGCGCTCGGCAGGGGCTGTGGAACCTGGTGCGCCCGTCAGGTGGCTCGCCAGGTCGGGCGCACCTGTTCGTGGTTCATGAGGGCCTGGAGGCGGAGTTGCGCGCGCAGGTGGCGAAGGTCCGGACCGGGTGGGGGGTCTCCTCGCGGGCGGTCGATGTGCGTCGTGATGTTCGCCCGTTGGGTGCGCCGCACCGCGGTGGTGGCCGGCCGCGGCCGCTGGGGCAGCTGGTGGCGCTGGCCCAGCAGTTGCGGGCACGCCTGGCGTGCCCGTCTGGTCCGCAGGCCGCCGAGCGGCCGGCCGCGGCCGGTGGCGGGCAGCTGGTTGCGGCGTTGGTGCCGCGGCCGCGGCGAGTGTCCGCCCTGCCGGCGGAGTGGGAGCAGTTTCTGCGTACGGGGGTGGCGCCGGAGATTTCCGGTCAGGACCAGTCCCGCTCGGCGGTGGAAGCGGTCGCCACGGGGCATCTGCTGCGTGCTGGGCAAACGGCCTCGAGCGCGTGGCAGGCGATCCGTGACGCGCATCCGCAGGCGATGAGTAAGGCCCGTACCTCCCACCGGCGGTGGGTGGCGTGGGTGTGGAACCCGGCGGTGCGTGCGGACCTGGAGTGGGCCAGCCGCGCCGCCGCGACACCGCCGGGCGGGCCGCGCGCCACGAGCCGGCAGGGTGGCCCTGCTGACGACGCCGGCGTGCGTGCTCACGATCTCGCCTCGGCGGTCCAGGCGGCCCGGGAAGTGCTCGGGGAGCTGCAGTGGGCGGTGAGCTCGCGCCGCCGGCCCGCGTTGGTGCTCGTCGGGCACAGCGTGCTCGACCGAATGGAGCGCACCGGTTCGACGCGGGTCCCCGTCCCGGAGCGGGACCTAGTTCTGGACACCGGGATCGCGGACCGCAAGACCATCCGGGCCTGCCTGCGGCTCCTGGCCGGCTCAGGGACCCCCTCCACGCCCGGAGCGGTGTTAGGGCCGCCGGTGGGGGTGCTGCACCGGGTCTACGACCCGAAGCGGAAGGACGCGAGCAGCTTCGAGTTCGAGATCGCCACCCCCAGAACCGCTCTTGACGGGAGGGTGCGGGAAATCCCCCCACCAAGCTTTCACACCCCCGCCCCCGGCACCTGGTCGGCCCTCCCCCTCCTGGCCCACTCCCTCTGGCGCGCTCTCACCCTCCGTGACTCGCAGCTGCTCGAGGATGCAGCCACTGCAGCGGGGATCCCGGAGACCGCGGAAAGTGTCCTGACCCGGAGCCAAGTGCGTACCACCACCCGTGTGCTGCAGCAGTTGGCGGCGGCCGGGCTCGCGACATGTGACGCTCAGGGGAGATGGTCGGCGACGGCAGCGGTCACCGTCGACCACGCTGTGCGGGCCGCCGCGGGGTACGCCGTCCTGGCCGAGCAGGTCGCCGACGAGCGGGCCGCGTTCCGGGCGGCAGGCGCGTCGAGGTGGGATACCGCGCGAGCGGCCGCCGCTAAGGCACAACGGGCCAAGGAGCAGGCGTGGTGGACCGGTCTCTCCCGGGCCGAGCAGGCCCTGCGACGAGCTCGGTACGCGGAGGAGTTCATTCGACTGCCCGTGACCAACCAGGAACACGCGAAGACCGGATGGGCGCAGCGGCGCATTCTGGCCGGCGTCGACGAGGCCGCCCGACACGACGCCTGGCTCGACCAGCACTCGTTGGACCAAGTGATCACCCGCTCGGTCCAGCGGGCGGCGCGGTTCGCCGCCCTGCCTCCCCCGCTGCAGCAAGCCCACGCAGCCGCGTGGCGACGCCACCGGGAGAAGTTCGGGATCGCCCGCGGCACGCCACTCGCGACCAGCCGTCTCGAGCACACCACTGCACTCCCAGACGCAGCGGCCGCACGCGACGCGGCGTTCCTGCACGAGCAACGCCAGCTCCTCCCCGGGTTCAGCACCGCGGCCACGGGATGACACCACCACTCCCTGGTGCTCAATCGCGACGCCTCGAGGCAGTGGCCCTGGGGTTTCGGGCACCTGCCCTCTCCCGCCCTCCCGCGAGGGGGGGCCGGTGGGTGGACGGGATGGGGTGAGCCAAACGCGTCGGACGAGGCCAAGGCGTGGCGCACCGTTGTACACACTGTTTGTGGTTGTACACACCCTTTGTGCACAGCTCCGCTGGCGGGCTGGTGATATCCCCAGGTTCCGGTGGCGCGGTCGCGACCGGGGTGGCTACCGTGCTCCCATGTGGCCGTCAGGGTGCGGCTCGCGGGGCGAGGAGGGGTGAGAGTTGATGGCCGGTAGCAGCGAGTACGGCCGGGCCGATCTGCGAGAGGCGTTGGCAGCGTTGGAGGCTGCCAACGACTTCGCCATCGACCAGCTCTGCACGGATCCGGTGTGGGACCTGGTCTACTGCCACCTCGGGATGGCGATCCTCACCATCCAGGCCTGCACCGATGAGTGGCCGCAGCAGCCCGGTGATCCCGGGCCCGAGCTGGACAGGGACGTGGCCCCCGCTCACGGGGTCGACACCTGCGCCGCGTGGGTACAGGACGCGGCCCAGGCGCTGCGTCGGGTCGAACTGGGTGACCGCCCGAGACTGGCGGTAGCGGTCACTGCCGTGGCGGATGCCCAGGCAGCGCTACGAGAGGTGCCGCGTGAGTCTGCTCACGGTCGGTGAGCTGCTACGCGAAGCGGACCAACAGGTACGGGAACTCACGTTCGAGGCCACCTACTACCACGCCGAGGGTCTGCTCACCGGCTGGGGAGAGTTCCTGGCCGCCGCGGCGGCAGTAGCCGCTACCCTCCCGGCTCGCCAACCCCGACAGGACCTGGACGAGCTGCTTGCGGCGTGGCAGTGGAACCCCCGCGACCGGCCACCAGTGGACACCCGGCTCGTCACGGCCACGACGGCCCTACAGGAAGTGGCCACCTTGACCGGCGGGCGAGACCTGGTCGGGGCCCCAGATCTAGGACAGGTCGCCGGGCACCTGTCCGCCATCATGTGTGTCGGTGCGCACGCGATCGCGGCCAGCATCCGCCTCTACCTCGACCAGACCGCGCGTGCCTCCCAGCAAGGACGGGCCGCCGCCCAAGTCGATGCCACCAGCCGGCTCCCCCGGTTCGTGTTCACCCGCCTCCTGCAACGCGTAGAACGCGCCGAGGAGCTCACCCTGATCGGGCTGGCCCAAGCCGGGCGGGCCTCGCGCCCAAGCACGCCGCCCACCGCCATCGACCAACTCGAGGGCACCACCGCGACCTGGGCCCAGGTCGCGGCCCTGGCCCTAACCGCCGAGACTCCCCCGATCACCGACCTGCGCACCATCGCCCGGGTCAACGCCCTCCTGAGCACCCACACCCGGCACCTGAGCCGAGTCTGCCCTGAAGTGGGGGCCCTGACCCCCTTCCAGGAGGCCGAACTACGCCCCTCCCTTGAGGCCGCCGGCCGGGCCTGGTCCGCCGCTGACCGAGACTGGCACCCCGCCATGGACGACGGGACCCGGGCCCACTTCCCCGAGCTGACCCAAGCCGGCATCGACGTCGTCCAAGGATGGAGCACCATTACCCACCGCGGGCAGCGGTGGGCCACTGGCGCGGAGATCAGCGCCCAGCACAACCTCGGTGACCTGCTCGAACTCACCGCGCAGCTCCACCGGCGGGCCTCCCTGCTCGCCCGCCGACTACACCGCCGCCACGGCCGGGTTGCTCGCCGCCGGCACGGTGAGCGTCCCAGCCAAGTTGGCCCAACAGGTCACTGGCCAACCCGCGGTAACTCGGCGAGTACCCCTGAGCGCCGAGTATCTGGCCGCGTCGGGGTTCGGTGCCGGACGGGTGGACCTCGCCGCCGAGACCGCCAGGGTTGCCCTCGACACCGCCATCGCGCTCTCCCCCGCCGCCGCAGGGGCCCGGGCCCGGCTCCCACTCCAGATGGCCATCCCCGACCTCGACGACGCCATCCGCCGGAGACTGGACACCATCAACCAGCAACGCGCCCGCCGCGCCACCACCGCGCCCACGACCCCGAAGTCGGGCCGGCGCCCGGACCCCCCAGATCGGCCCCCCGAGCCACGACCAGGTCCCCGCCAACGCTGACCCCCCCGGCAGGCATGTCGCCCGTCGTCCCGGCCAAGTGCGCGGCACACCGGGGGGGGGGGGGCGGCGTATAAACCTACATACAGGACCACATACAGAGGCGCTGATGCGGGCCGGTATGTGGTTCAGTCACAGGACAAAGATACGGCTAAAGGCGTTATGCATGACGGCGGCTAGTCTGGAGTGCCAGCGCGTGTCGCGCACGAAACCAGCGACGCGGTTCCGGTATAACCAGTTGTATGGATGACTGGAGTGAGCACCTTCGTCGGGTTGTGACCGTGGCGAACCGCAAGGGTGGCGTACTGAAGTCATCGCTGTGCCGGAACGTGGCGGCCGTAGCGGCCGCGAACGGCTACCGGGTTGCAGTCGTCGACGGCGACCCGCAGGGGAACCTCTCGGAGATCGACTTCGGAGTGGAGACCGACCGGGGCCGCGGTCTCGCGATGGCGCTGCAGTACGGCACGCCCCTGACGACCGTTGACGGCGCCGGCGGGGTGGACATCATCTGTGGGGGAGCGGACCTGCAAGGGGCGCTGGGTGCGGCCTCGATGCCTGGCGCCGACATCAGCCTCGAGAGGAACCTGCGTTCGGCTCTCGGGCAGCTGTGCGCCGACCGGGCCTATGACCTGGTCCTGATCGACTCTGGGCCCGGGGACACCAAGCTGCTCGATGCCTACCTGCGCGCGAGCCGGTGGCTCATCGTTCCCACCATCAGTGACGAGGCCAGCCTCGCCGGCCTGGACAAGATGGGCGCTCGGTTCGTCACCGCTAAGCAGTCCGGCGCGGAGATCGAGTTCCTCGGCGCTGTGCTCACCAAGATCAACCACCAGGCCACGGCCCGCAACCGGGCCATCCGCGGCGAGCTCACCGAAGCCCTCGGAGACGCGGCCGAGCCCTTCGAGGCAATGATCCGCTACAGCGACGCCAACAGCATCGACGCCCGCCGGCACGGTATGAGCGCCCACGACGTCGCGGGGGAGGCGGTCTCGCAACGCAAGTCACGCTTAGCCGGCCTACGCGAGCGGGCCCGAGGCGAGCACCGACCCAGCAGCGACAACACGGCTTGGTGGTCCAACAGCAAGAACAGCGGCTCCGGTCTGGCCGCCGACTACGAGGCCCTGACCCGTGAGATTCTCACCCGGATCAGCGAACGGGAGGCCGCATATGTCTGAGCTGAGACCTCGCCGGGCCCGACCCAACGCCTTCGACCTGAACCGCACCGACCGCGACGACGTCGACCTCACGTTCCCCGCGGCCCCGCTGAGTGACCTCCTGCCGCGCACCGCGGACCGGACGCCGGCAAAGGCCGCGTCCCTGCACCGCAGCCCAACCAGGCAGTCCACGTCAGGCCCTCCCGCCGCGGCGCCCCCGGCTGCCACCGCGGCGCCCCCGGCTGCCACCGCGTCGTCCTCGCCGCTTCGAACGGTCCCGGACCTGCCCGCGCCGGCCAAAGATGAAAGCCCAAGTCTCACGCAGGCTGACGAGCCCAGGGGAGTGGGCGGCCGACCACCCCTGACCAAGGCGGGAAGCAGCCGGATTACGACCACCGCAGCCCGGGTGCCGATCGAGCTCTACGACGGCGCGGAAGACCTCGTGAAAGGCCGCGGCAAGCCCTCTTGGGGTCAGCTGATCGCCTGGACCTGTCGTACCCGGCAGCACGACGTCGTCAAAGAGGTGCTCACCCTGACCGAGCCGGCCCTAGGGCTCGTCCCCCGCGGGCAGAACAAGCGCGGAACGGCCAGCACCCAGATCACCGCTCGTTTCACCCAGGACGAGCACGCCACCTTCGCCCGCACCCGTGAGCTCGCGCAGGTGGCGGTAGCCTCCGCCGAACATGCCGTCGAAGGACCCGTCACCGCCACCCTCGTCGTCATTGCCGCCCTGCAGGTCGCCACCACCCCCAACGCACACGGTTCCCCGCATCCAGCCGGACACCCCTGACTTTCACTGACCACCGCGAGCCTCGCTTGGGACAGCCTTCAGCCCCGTTCTAGAGCCGGGCCGTGGTCCCACGTCATTGCGCCTTTCCACGTGCCTGCTGGGTGGCCTTATTGAGCAGGTCTGCAAGCCGTGCGGTCTCTCGGCTGGCCTCGGTCCGCGCTTGGCCTTGTTCGTCACGCAGTTGGGCTAGTTGCGCGTCGTAGGCGCCGCGCAGATCCATCACGCGTTGCTCGGCATGGGCTTGTTCGCGCTGCACGTTTTGGCGGGCGGCGTCGCGTTCGGCGGTGGCCACGGCTAGAGCGCTGCGCGCTTCGGTGGTAGCTTCCCGGGCGGCCTGGAGCTGTTCCTGGGCGGCATCGAGCTGCCCGCGTAGCGTGGAAACGACTGTCTCGGCCTGGGTTCTTCGGTCCTCTTCGGTGGCCGCGCGGTTCTCAGCGTCCGTGGCGCGCTGCTCGGCCGCCGACTGGGCGCGGTCTGCGATCTGGACCCTCGAGGTCGCGGCATCGCGCTCCTGTTCGGCCGTGGTGGCGCGGTCCTGGGCGGCGCGAAGTGTGTCGTGTAGCTGTTCGAGCTGCTCGGAGGCGGCCTGGTGGGCCTGCGCCGCGTGCTCTTGGGTAGTCCTGAGCTCAAGTTCCAGGCCTGCGCTGTACTCCGCGGCCGCTGCCCGCTCCGCCTCCGTGGCGGCCAGGGCGACCTCGAGCTCAGCGGCGCGGGTCGTGGCCTCCTCGGCGGCGTCATCGGCCTCGGCCCGGTCCAGCTCGGCTTGCCGGGTCGCGGCCTCGGCCCGGGACGCGCGGACATTCGAGGCGGCCACCTGTTCGGCCGTCTCGGTCGTTACGGCCTCGATCTGAGCCGCGGCCGCATCCGGGTCAGTGAGGGTCCGCAGCTGTTCGAGCACCACGGCGAGCTGGTCGCTCAACAGTTCGGCCATCCCCGTGAGCTGGCCGGTGATCTCGCCTGCTCGGCGGCGGGCGGCATCAACCGGGCGGGTCTCCACGACAGGCCCGGCGTCCTTGCGTTGACGCTCACGCGCCCGCCACGCCGCTCCCTTCGTATGAGCAGGATCCGCGCAGTACTCGGGCGGGCGCCCCGTCACACCAGGCTCCGGCGCTGCCGGGGGACGGACGCACCCCGGGAAACGGCAGATGCGCTGCTCGGACTCCTGCACGACGGGCTCGCTGCTCACAAAGTAACGATAACACGTATACGAAACGAAACGAAACGTAATACGAAACGAAATACGTAACGGAAGATACTCCGGCTCGGCAGCGCCTGCGGTAGCGGCGGTGGCGGCGGTTTGCTCGACGCGGCGACGGGCGGCCCCCAGGGCTCGGCGCCCCCCCGGGGCGTGTGGGCCGAAGCAGTGCAGGCCGCCTGGTCAGAGCGCGAGCACGCCGTCGAGGGGGAGCGGGCCCAGGTTCACCTGCCATACGCCGCTATCGACACCATTCCGTCGGGCGGCCTGAACATGTTGGGTCCGGCTGCCGGTCGAGCTCGACCTCGCGCGCCTTGTGATCGAGTGCGAGCAACTCGGTGTCGTCGTCGCGGCCGGGTCCGAGTGGTTTACCACCGAGCCGACCGGCAATTTCCTGCGCCTGAACTTTAGCGGCCCCGACCCTGAGCGCTTCGATGAGGGACTCGGGCTGGTCGCGATCGCTGTCGGACGCCAGCTGCCTGGGCTGGCGTTGTTCTCCGGAGTGGGTGGCCAGGCGGGACCGTGAGCCACAGCGCCCAGCTCACCTCAGGTGCGCACACCCTGATCATCGAGAGCCCCCTCACACCGGCAAGGCGCGCGTCTCAGCCTTGACGAAACGAGCGAGGCCCACAATGCTCACTGACACCTCCACGTGGTCCCACGCTCCTGGCAACGAGGTCGTCCCATCACGCTGGCAAGCGACAGGGTGGAAGCGCGTGCGGTGCGGAGGATTCGCGGCGCTGGCAGCGGCGATCTTCGTCGTCGAGTGCTGCGGGAGCGGGCCTGCACAACAGGGCAGCGCAGCCGCCCGTCTGCGATCGTGCGGGCGTCCTTTCGACATCATGGGTGCAGGCGGGATCCTTTCGTTGACGGCCTGGACGGGCTTTGCGCCCAATCCTTACTCGAGGATGTGTGTGGGGCGGCGTTCTGAGCGCTCGGGAAGCCAGGCGAGGCAAGCCCTAATTCGTGATGCCGGCGCCGTGGAGCGCCGCGTAGAGGCGAGGTCACCCCTCCCTGAGATCCGGTGAGTGTCACTCTGCTCGAACGAGGTCGGGGTCCTTAACGCACTGCCTTGCCTACCCCGACCGTCGGCTCTGGGGCCTATCTTCCTTGAGCGCAAAAGGAATCTCGCGCTCTGCATAGACAGCCTTCTGTAGATCGGTAATACTCCGACTGCCTCAATCGGTTGAGAGGGGCGGGTTTCGGCGGCGCGAGCGGCCGAAGTGACAGGGGAGTGGCTGTGGCTGCTACGCGTAGTCGTTGGTCCGTTTTGCTGGTGAGCGTGATGGTGTCGGGGTCGCTGCTCACGGCGGCCAGCTCGAGAGCCGCACCTTTTGCGGCGGGAACGCCGGCGGCGCTTTCCGAACAGGACGCCATGCGCATGGCCGTTTCTTCTGGCGCTCCGGTTGAGGTGTCGTCTTTGACGACCGAGACCCAGCGGGTGCTCGCAGATCCGGCAACCGGCGGGTTCGTCGCTGAACTGTCCGCGATGCCGGCGCGGACGAAGCAGGCGGATGGCTCCTGGCGAGCAGTGGACCTAACGCT
>JBBRIY010000017.1:0-15551 GCA_038220215.1 Propionibacteriales bacterium | reverse complement strand
CCCTCACCCGTACTCCACCGAATGGGCCCGTTTTGGACCGATTGGGGGCCGTTTCCAACCTCGGCCCCCCGGGCCCGGTGGACCTTTTTTGCACCCGTCCCCAATTCGGTCCGTCGTCACCGGTGCGCCCACGGTGCACCTTCGGCACTCGCCTGCGTCCATGCCACGCGTGCTGCCGATGGTGGCCCTGGCGATGGTCCTCGCCGGGTGCACCCTCCTGCCGACGCCGAGCCCGACCCCGACCCCGACCGGGGGTGCCATGGTCTACAGCGAAATCGATGTGCCTCTCGACAAGGGCGTTGCGCTCACCGTCTACGGCGAGGACTCCGCCTCGGTGCCCACCCCGAGCGACTGCACCGAGCGGGTGCATCACCTCACCACCCCGACCGGCAATTACCAGGCCATGCTCGTCAAGCCTGGCTGCACGGGATCGACCACCGTCGGCAACGGCTTCCACGGCTACTTCGCCGAACCCCCCGGCGGCACCTTCGAACAGGTCAACACCCCGGCGGGTCCGGCCAGGATCTTCCCCAGCAAGTACTACGAGTGCACGAACAGTTGCGCCTACGGCACCGACGAGGTCGCGCTGGTGGACGTGGGCGGACGCATCATCCAGGTGACCGCCGTGACGAGCCCCTCCAGCGGGCAGACAACCAGGAGTCGCCCCGAACTCGTACAGCTCCTGCAGGGGTTGCACGAGACCTGATCCCGACCGGGCAATCAGCGCAGGAGGGGGTAGCCGGGAAAGAGGAGCAGTGCGCCGGCGAGAAGCACGCCCACGGTCAGGACAAGCCAGACCAGGGTCCAGATGACCTTCGGGACGCGGGTGAGGCCAGCCAGTTGCGCGGCGTCCGAGCCCGGCGCGTGCCGGAACAGCAGTTCCACCACCGGACGCGGCCCGGCCAGCAGGAAGAGCCACGCCAGCCCGATGGCGATCCAGACGAGCACTTCCGACGGAGCGAACCAGGACGCCAGCCCTACCGCGGCACCGAAGCCCACGACGACGATGGCCCCGTACACGTTGCGGATCTTGAACAGCATGAGTGCCAGCAGCACGACCAGCAGCCAGAGCAGGCCGGCGGCATGTCCCGCCCCGGCGAGCCAGGCAGCGCCGAGACCCACGAAGGACGCTGTGGGATAGCCGGCGAACAAGGTGGCAACCATCCCTGGACCGGTCGGACGTCCGCGGCTCACCGTGAGCCCGGAGGTGTCGGAGTGCACCCGGATGCCGCGCAGCTTGCGTCCGACGAAGGTGGCGATCACGGCATGCCCGGCCTCGTGGCAGACGGTGACCAGCAGCCGAACCAGAGGCCAGGCCAGCAGGACCGCCGCGAGCGCTACCGCGCCGATCAGCGCCGTCACCCCGGGTGTCGGTGGGGGCTGGGTGGCCAGGGCCCTGCGCCACAACTCACTGATGAACTCCACCCGGCCAGTGTGCCGGACGGCTCGGTCGCCGAAGTCCTCCAGCAACGGGCACGCGGCTCAGGACCAGCCCGATCGGGCCAGTTCCGCACATCCACTGGCGGATTCCTCCCGCCGGACGTGGCCCGGGCGCCATCGGGGACGCCGACTACCGTTGAGAAGTGCCTCACCCACGAAGAACCGCCGCGCTCCGTGCGGTCGCGGGTGTCCTTGTCCTCGTCCTGCTGGTGATCGCGGGACCCACCGGCTACGTGCTGCTGGCCTCCGCCGGGCGCTCAACGACCGTGTCGCAGGTCCCGGAACAGCCGGTGGCGATCGTCTTCGGTGCCTCGGTGTACGCCGACGGCACGCCCTCGCCCTATCTTCGGGCACGGCTCGACCTGGCCTACGAGCTGTACACGGCGGGCAAGGTCCGTGCGGTGCTGGTCACCGGCGACAACGGCACCACGACCTACGACGAGACCTCCGCGATGATCGATTACCTGGTTGCCAAGGGCGTCCCTGCCCTCAAGGTGGTGGGTGACTACGCGGGCTTCGACACCTACGACTCCTGCGTCCGGGCGAGGCAGATCTTCGGGGTCGACCGCGCCATCCTCACCACCCAGAGCTACCACCTGCCCCGCGCCATCGCCGTTTGCCGCTCGGTGGGGGTGGACGCCTGGGGCGTCGGTCACGACTTCGCGCCGCCGATGGACGCCGAGCTCTGGGGCTCGAACTCCGCGCGCGAGTGGCTGGCCAACCTCAAGGCGGCGTGGGACCTCGTCAGTCGTCGCCAGCCGACCCTCGGCCAGCACGAAACCGGCATCGAGGAGGCCCTCAGCAGTCCCTGAGCCTCTTGGACCCCGGCCGGGCGGGCACACTGTGAGCGTGAAGGAAGTCAGGATCGAGCTGGGCTCAGGCGCAGAAGTGGTCGCGTACCGCTCCGGTCCGGAGTCCGCGACAACGCCCACGGTCGTCCTGATCCACGGCATCGGCAGGACTCATCGGACCTTCGAGGACCTGCAGCCACTGCTGGCCGCAGACTTCCCCGTCATCTCCCTCGATCTGCCCGGCTTCGGAGCCACCAGGAAGCCGCCGAAGCCGTTCACCGTCGACGACCATGCGCAGGCTGTCGACGAAGCCCTGGACCGCCTCGGCGTCGGGATCCGGATCCTCGTCGGGCATTCCATGGGCTGCCAGTTCGCCGTCGAGCAGGCGATCCAGCACCCAGAAGAGGTCGCCGGCATCGTCCTGGTCGCACCCGTGGTCGATTCCGGTCGCCGGACGCTCCCCGCGCAGGTGCATGACCTCGCCGTCGACACCTTTCGCGAACCATTGCGTGCCAACGCCCGGGCGCTCGTCGACTACGCAAGGTGCGGGCTGGCCTGGTTCCTGGTGACGTTGAAGGCGATGTTCGACTACGACACCGAGGCCCGACTGCGACTGGCCACCTGCGACCTCTTCGTCATCCGCGGCGAGCGGGACCCGGTGGCGCGGGAGGATTGGTGCCGGAGGCTCGTGGAGGTCGCCGGGAGTGGCACGCTGGTCACGGTCGCCGGCCACGCCCACGCGGTGCCACTGACCGCCCCCCGGTCGGTCGTCGACGCCGTCCACGGCCTGCTTCGCAGGGGGGAACCTGCATGACCCGCGTCGGGCCACGCGAAGCGCTCTGGTGGGCCGAGGACTACCTGTATGCCTCGACGGCCTGGCTCGGCAGCCATCTCGGGACCGATGCCCCCGACGGCTACGCCAGCGGAGGTCGACGGCCGGTGCTGATGGTGCCCGGGGTGTACGAGAACTGGCGGTTCATGCGTCCGGTGATCAGGGCCCTGCACGAGGCCGGCCACCCGGTTCATGTGCTCGCCGGGCTCGGGCACAACCTCGCCCCGATCGCAGAGGGTGCGGACGTGGTGCGCGAGTACCTGGAGAGCCACCAACTCCGGGGGGTCGCCATCGTCGCGCACAGCAAGGGCGGGCTCATCGGCAAGCTGGCCTTGACGGCCGAACTGGCCGACGACGCCCGTATCGCCAGGGTCGTGGCTATCTGCACGCCCTTCGGTGGCGCCCGGCTCGCCCGATACCTGCCCTGGCCGGCGCTGCGTCCGCTCGTCCCCGGCCACCCCTCGCTGGTGCACCTGGCGGCGGCGCAGGCCGTCAACTCCCGGATCGTGTCGATCTACGGCGCGTTCGATCCCCATATACCCGAAGGCAGTGAGCTGCCGGGCGCAACCAACATCGAGCTGCCGGTGGCAGGGCACTTCCGGATCCTGAGCCGGCCGGAGACCCGCCGCGCCGTGCTGACAGCTGTCGCTTGAGTCGTCCCGGAACGCGGGAAGGCTCGGGCGTCAGGCCAGGGTCACAGCCTGGTCGAAGCCCAGTCGCGGGTTGCGCGGAAACGCGCCGTCGTGAGCGACGTGCCCGATGTTGACCACCATGAACGTCCGCAGCGGCGTGTCGGCGAAGAACTCGGCATCGATCGCAGCGGCATCGATGCCACCCATCGGCCCGGCATCCAGCCCGGCGGCGCGGACCGCGAGGATGAAGCCACCGGCCTGCAGCCAGGCGTTGTTCTTCGCCATCACGGCGCGGTTCTCCGCGTTCTTCGCGAAGCGCTCGCGGGCGCCCTCCATCTGGGGGGAGACCACCGGCAGGTGCTCGTGGAAGTCGATGTCCGCGGCGAGGATGGCAACCACCGGTGCGGAGGCGGACTTGGCGCGGTTGGTCTCGGCCAGCAGGGGCAGGAGCCGGGACTTGGCGGCCTCGGTGCGCACGAAGGTGATCCGCAACGGCTGGCTGTTGAGCGCGGTCGGGGTGAACTTCGCGAGCTCGTAGATCCGGGACAGCTCCGCATCACCGACCGCCTCGGAGGTGAACGTGTAGGCGGTGTGCGCGTCGGTGAAGATGCTGGCGGCGCTGGGGGCTTCAGTGAGGTCCGACACGGTCATTTGGGTCTCTCGGATCAAGTAGTTGAGGATTGAACTATACCAATGTGTGAGCGCTAACCCAAATGCGGCTCGGTTTGACGCGAACCGTCGGCTCTTGGTGCAATGGAGGTGACCCCGAAGACCGCGTCCAGCCTTACTGGCCGCCCGGGTGCGTGTTGCAGCCCTGCGACGCCCGCCGGCTCGACCTATCCCTGGAGCGTTGTTGTGAAACGGGCTTTCCTCGCCCTCGCCGTGCACGAGCGTGCCCGGCTGTTGTTGATCGGCGTCTTCGGCATCAGCGGAGTGATGGCCTTCTCCTGGCTGGCCCGAATCCCCAGCATCCGCGACGAACTCTCGCTCACCGCCGCCGACCTGGGGCTCCTCCTTCTTGTCGGCTCGATCGGCGCGCTGGTCACGGTCTTCTCCTCCCCGGCACTGCTGGCGCGCTTCGGCAGCGTGCGTGTGTTCGCCACCGGCGCGGTGGTGAACATGGCGGGGTTCATCCTCGTCGGTGCCGGAACAGAGCTGGGTTCCCGATGGGTCTTCGCACTCGCGATCGTGATCAACGGCATCGGCGGCTCCCTGCTCACCGTCCCGATGAATGTGGAGTCGGCCCGCATCGAACAGGCCTACGGGCGTTCGGTCATCCCGCACTTCCACGCAGCCTTCTCTGCGGGAGCCGTCGGCGGCTCGATCCTCGGGGCACTCGCATCGTCGGTCGGGGTGCCGGTCTGGCTGCAGTTCACGGTCGTCGCCGTGATCGTCGGTGGTCTGCGGATCACGGCACTGCGCGCCGGCCTCGTGATACCAGGCGCCGTCGCCGGAGGTGGACGCGCCGGGCTTGGTGGCACTGGGCTTGATCACACTGGGGCTGGCATCACTGGCCCGATGTCCGCACCCGCGGCCTTGTCGGTCTGGCGCGAACCGCGCGCGATCCTGATCGGCGTACTCGCCTTCGCCGCTGCGATCAGCGAGGGCGCGGCCAACAACTGGCTCAGCCTCGCCTTCGTCGACGGCTTCGCCACCACCGAGGCCTTCGGCGGCCTGGTCCTGGGGGTCTTCATCGGGACGATGACCATCGTCCGGGTGTTCGGATCGCGCGCGATCGACGGGCTCGGTCGGGTCGCGAGCCTGCAGCTCTCCTGCGTGCTGGCCATCGCGGGGCTCGCCGCTTTCGGACTGTCCGGGTCACCGCAGGTCGCCCTGGTCGGCGTCGCCCTGTGGGGTGGCGGGACGGCTCTGGGCTTCCCGCTGGCCGTCGCCGCTGCGTCCGATGAGCCGGTCGGCGCCCAGGCGCGGGTCTCGATGATGGCATCGCTGGCCTCCGTGGCCGTGATGACCGCGGCGCCGTTGATCGGCGTGGTCGCCAGCGCCTTCGGCGGCCCGCAGCATGCGCTGCTGGTCGTGGTCGTGCCGCTGGTTGCGGGACTTCTCGTCGCCGGCCGCGTTGCGCCCCTGCTCGCGCCGGTCGCCGACCCGCTGCTTGTCCTTGCCGAGCGCGCCGAACCGGTGCCGGCAGCCTGAGCGCTCGCACCGTCCGGCCGTCCCCGCCTGTAACAAGCCCGTCAGAATCCTGGGCTACTCTCCCGGCATGCCAAGGGCCGTGCGCGCAACGATCATCCAGCCGGACAAGCACGTTCCGGTGGACCGGTTCGGCCAGTGGTTGTCGAGCAACCGCGTGTTGCTGCGCGCCGTCCCGCTGTGGCAGCGCGACGTTCCCGAGGTGGACTCCCTCGGTGACGGCCTGCTGATCCTCGGAGGGACGATGAGCGCCCATGACCAGGCCACCCACGAGTGGATCGAGCCACTGAAGAAGCTGATGGTCGCGGCCGTCGACGCCGAGATCCCGACGCTGGCCATCTGCCTGGGTCACCAACTGCTCGCGGAAGCCTTCGGCGGTACGGTCACCGTCGGGCATCCCGACGGTGGTGAGCACGGGGCCTTCCCGGTCACCTGGCACGAGGGCGCCCTCGACGACCCACTGCTGGGCAGGCTGGCCGAACACGGCAGCTCGATGGTCGCCGAGTCCCACCACGACACCGTCAGCGTCCTGCCGCCCGGCGCAACCCAACTGGCAAGCACGGCGCTCTATCCCCATCAGGCCTTCCGGGTGGGCTCGGCCGTCGGGGTGCAGTTCCATCCGGAGGCCTCCCCCGAACTGATGGGACGATGGGCAGAACTTGACGGCGACGACGGCCGGACGCTGCGGCGCGCAATGCACGCGCAGGACACCGAGGTGTCACGCACCGGACGACTGCTCGCGCAGGCGTTCTGCGGGCAGGTGCGCGAACGGTCCCTCGCCGCCTGAACCGGGCCGGAGGCCACGCCGCCAAGCTCCGGATCGAGAGGGGTTGGGCGATGGCTTATCGTTGGGGCCAGCTACTAGGAGCCAGAGATGATCCGCTTGTTGCCTTCCGCCATCGCCCTGGCGCTCGTGATCTTCAGTTTGATCGACTGTGTGCAGTCCGACGAGCACCGCATCCGCAACCTTCCCAAGTGGGCCTGGGTCGTCCTGATCATCCTGATCCCCATCGCTGGACCGGTCACCTGGCTGCTCGGTGGGCGCCCCACCAAGGCCACCGCGGGACCCGGGGGGTCCCGGCCTGCGACCAAGACGGCCGGCTTCCCCCAGTACGAGCGGCCTCGGCCACGTCCCAAAGCCCCTGACGACGACCCGGAGTTCCTGCGGTCGCTGAAGAAGTCCAACACCGAGCATGAGGACCTCCTGCGCAAGTGGGAGCAGGACCTCAAGCGTCGCGAGGAAGAGATGCGCCCGGAGGAGGGCACCAAGCCCGACGAGTCCTGACCTCGGGCCGGGTCAGCCGGCTGCAATGGCGACCGCCCCGGAGTCGGCAACCACCTTCGCCCGACGCGAGCCGATCATCACCCCGGTCACGACCACCAGGCCGCCAAGCAGTTCCAGCCAGGTCGGTCGCTCCCCCAGGACGATGGCAGCCGTGAGGATGCCTGCTACCGGCACCAGCATCGAGAACGGCGCCACCACCCCCGCAGGGTGGCGGGCCAGCAGCCACGTCCAGATACCCGAGCCCAGAGCCGTCGCGATGACGCAGGTGTAGGCCAGGCCGATCCAGGCAGGGACGGCCTCCGGCACGAACGCCCCGGCCAGTGATGACCCGATCAGCGCCGGTCCCTCGGTGACCAGGGAGAGCAGGAGCATCGGCACCGGCACCACCACCGACATCCACAGCGTCAGGTGCAGCGGGTTCGGCGGCTTCGCCAACCGGCTGGCGAGGTTGCCGAACGCCCAGCCCAGCCCACCGGCGAGCACGAGAAGAAAGGGCACGATCGCTGCCGCCTGCGCCCGGGAGACGCCCACCAGCACCATGCCGGCGATCGCGACCGCGATCCCGATCCACTGCAGGCGCCCGACATTCTCGCGCAGCAGCAGGGCGCCGAGGGCGAGGGTGAACGGAGCCGAGATCTGCAATACCAGCGAGGCGAGCCCGGTCGGCATGCCGGCAGCCATCCCCCAATACAGGAAGACGAACTGCGCTACCCCGAACCCCAGCCCGTAGCCGATCAGCCAGCGCAGCGGCACCTTCGGCGGCGGCACGAACAGCACCGTCGGGATTGCGATCAGCAGGAACCGCAGGGCCACAAGGAAGAACGGCGGGAACTGGGCCAACGAGGCATGGATGGCAAGGAAGTTGACCCCCCAGATCGCGGCGACTGCAACAGCGAGCAGGCGATGACGGACGGGCATACCCACCATGCTGAAGGTACTCAGAGTGAAGCACAAGCGCACATTTTCGAACTATCCATTTAGGCTGGCTTCATGGATGTGCGCCACCTCGACCTCTTGCGCGAACTCGCTGACCGGGGCACCGTGACGGCGGTGGCCGCGGCAACGTTCCGTTCACCGTCGGCCGTCAGCCAGCAGTTGCAGACGGCAGAGCGTGCGTTCGGCACGCCGCTGGTCGAACCGGACGGGCGTCGCCTGCGCCTCACCGCTGCGGGCCGGCTCCTCGCCGAAGGGGCAGTGGACGTGGCAGCGACCCTGGGACGCCTGCAACGCGAACTCGACAACCTGCACGGCGAACCCACCGGGGTGGTATCCATCACCGCGCTCCCCAGCGCGGCCGAACTGCTGATCCCGCCACTGTTGGTCCGGTGCGCCGGCAGCGGGATCGTGGTCATCCTCGCCGATGCCGACGTCGCGGAAGCCGACTTCGCCGCCCGCGCCGCCGACTACGACCTGGTCATCGGCCACAGCCTCGCTGACGTACCCGCCGGCGCCGACCGCCTGATCGCGGTGCGCGTGGCAGCAGAACCGCTGGACGTCGCAGTCCCCTCCGGCCACCGGTTGGCAGGACGCGAGAGCCTGGAAGCTGCCGACCTCGCCGGCGAGGCGTGGATCGGCGTGCCACTCGGCTACCCCTTCGACACGGTGCGGATCGCGATCGAGAACCGCAGTGGCGCAGAGCTCGCCGTGGTGCAGCGGGTCCGCGACAACCGGGTCGTCGAAGCCATGGTTGCCGCCGGTGTCGGCTGCGGGCTGCTGCCCCGGTTCACGACGCGGCCGCGGCCTGACCTGGTGACGCTGCCGCTCACCGACGTCCGCTCGGTGCGCTCGATCGTCGCGCTCGGACGACCCGACCGGCTCGAGAGGGCCGCCGTTCGGGTCGCGATGGCGGCGCTCATCGACATCGGGGCAGGCCTCGGCCGTGTGGGTACCGGATGAGAGGCTGGCTGCATGGAGGACAATCAGCCCGACCCCCTGGACCATCGGGTCTTCACCAACCGGACGCTGCGCGCCTCGCGCTTCATCGGCTGCGATCTCGCCGGGGTCGTCGTGCGGGGCAGCGAGGTCGCCGGCATGGAGATCGACTCGCCGTGGCTGATGGAGTCCGGCAGCAGCCTGGTCGTTAACGGGGTCGACGTGGTGCCGATCGTCGACGCGGAGCTGAACCGACGCTTCCCGGGACGGGAGTTCCGCGACGCCACGGACCCCGCGGGGCTCCGCGCCGCATGGGACGCCCTCGAGGGAACCTGGACCGCCACGACCGCACGGGCACGCGCACTGCCCGAAGGAACACTCGATGCCTCCGTGGAGGGCGAGTGGTCGTTCGCACAGACGCTCCGTCACCTGGTGATGGCCACCGATACCTGGCTGGGCACGGCGATCCTGCAGCGGGAACAGCCGTACGACCCGGTGGGTGTCAGGTGACGACGGCGACAACACCGTGGCCTACGAGAGTTCGGTGTTCTCGGCCGAGACGCCGGGGTTCGACACCGTGCTGAGGGTCCGGGCGGGCCGTCAGGCCATGGTGCGCGAGTTCCTCGCCAACGTCACGCCTGCCGACCTTGTCGCGCCGAGGAAGAACCCGCACGCCCCCGAACATGCGGAGACGGTCCTTTCCTGCCTCCACACGATCCTCGAAGAGGAATGGGAGCACCACCGCTACGCCGTGCGCGACCTCGAGGCGCTGGCTGCCGAAGACGCTCGCTCCCGCTGAGGACCGTGTCGTTTCATCCGCGGCTGGCCGGCGCCGGACTTCCTGACTCCCGTGCCACGGGCCTTCTACCGACCGCGCCCAGGTGCGAGAATCCATGAGATGCAGACAGCGCCCGGTGATTTCGAGCTGACGATGGACGAACTGCGGGCCGTCGCCGGGTTTGCTGCCGCCTGCGCAGAGCCGGCCCTCGTCCTGTTCGAGAAGGCCTGCCCTGAGGACCCGCGCCCGGCGGCGGCGCTGGCGGCCGCACGAGCCTTCGCCGCAGGTGCCCCCCGCTCGCGTCTCCAACGATTGGCCGCAGCTGAAGCGCACCGCGCCGCAACGGAGGCTCCGACCCCGGCAGCGCGGCATGCCGCCTCCGCCGCCGGCGATGCGGCCGCGGCTGCCTACCTGCACCCCCTGGCGAAAGCCACGCAGGTGCGTCACATCCTGGGTGCTGCCGCGCACGCCGCCCGGGCGGCCGAGACGGCGCGGGGCGACGACCCGGTGGTCGCGGAGTACGTGATCACCGCCGCCGCCAAGCGGGCCGGACCAGTCGTCCACGACGTGCTGTCTCGGTATCCGCGGGCGCCCGGCGGCGGCAGCCGGGTCGCCGTCCTCATCCAGCGGCTGGACGGGATGCTCCGCGATCCTGCGCCGACACCGCGGGTGGTGGACGACCCCGGCCCCTTCTTCCACGGGACGAAGGCCGACCTTCGCCCCGGTGACCTCCTGACACCCGGCTGGCGATCGAACTACGGCTCCGGCCGAAGGGCGAACCACCTCTACATGACGGCCTCTCGCGACGGAGCACCACTGGCCGCGGCTCTCGCCAACGGCGACGGCCCCGGCCGGGTCTACCGGGTCGAGCCACTCGGGACCATCGAGGATGATCCGAATGTCACAGACAAGCGCTTTCCCGGCAACCCCACCCGGTCCTACCGCACGACCGAGCCGGTGCGGGTGGTCGAGGAGGTGCACGACTGGCAGCCGGTGGCCCAGGAGTTGGTCGAGCAGTTGCGTGCGCGGATGGCCGAACTCACAGAACTCGGGATCGAAGCGATGGACGACTGACCAGATCCTGACTGCCCAACGGCGGCAGGTGGCAGGGTCCGTGCAACGGCTTAACATGACGTCGTGATGGCATCCCATTTCGGCTTCGTCGACGTCGTGGTGGCCAAGCGCGGCCTGGTGGTCACGAGCGCGTTCGACCACGCCTGCCGGTTGGAGCCCCGGGAATCCGACGTGGCCTGGTACTGCGACCTCGACGACGGCACGCCGACCGGTGAGGCCGACCCGGCATCGTTCGTCCGCTGGGTGTGCCCGGCCCTGGGGACCGGAATTTCGGCGACAGGGTCGGCGATCCCGCTGCTCGACGTGCACCTGGCGGGTCCCCAATCCGATCTCGGCAAACTCATCAAGAAGTTCAGCTTCCTGGCCGGTCGCCCGCCCGCAGGCGAGGTCGAAAGCCGATACGTCTACACCGATCCGGCGGGGGTCCTCGACGTCGAACTGCGCGGGCGCATCGAGAACTGGCCGTCCGCGCTGCACGGCGACGGTGTCGTGCGGCCTGCCGAGCTGGGTTCGATCAGTCGCACGAGGGAAGGACTCATCGTGGGGTCTGTGTCCTGGTGGGGCAGTGCCCCGGCCCTCGATCACCAGATCGGACTCGCCGTCGACATTGCTCGTCGCCTGCGTACGCAGCGGTAGTCCGAGGCAGCCTGGCTCACCCGGGAGTCGCTACGGCAGGACGCCGATGGTGCTCCGAGCGGACCAGAGGTCGAGCGCCGGCATCACAGCTTCCACGCCGTAGATGCCGCTGGGCGTGAGGTCAGAGTCCGGGCCGAAGGCCACGGGCAGAAGGACCTCCTGCCCCGGCCCGACCTCCGGAACCTGGTGGAAGACCGCGTAGGCGACCATGCTGGATCCGAGGCGCACACCGTTGCCGTCCAGCAGCCAGGCGTGTACGTACTGGGCGTCCTGCGGATCGGCGACCCAGGCGACGTCCCCGTCGTTGGCCAGGGTGATCTGCAGGTCCTGGAGCCCGCTGGCAGGGATCTCGACCCCGGTCGGGAAGGTCAGGCGAAGCCCGTGCCGGCGGCTGGGCCTTCCGGGGCGGAGACGTACCGCGCCGGCGACGCTGAGGACCGGCTTGCCTTCGACGGGCGGCGACAGGTAGGCCACCGACCAGCCCTCGCTGTCAGGCGCAGCGAAGAGGCGGCCCTGCACCAGGGAAGGGTCCTCGACCCGGATCGCGACCTCCCGCCAGCCATGCCGTGGCAAGGGCTGGATCGAATCATCGATGCGGTTGTCGACATCGACGGGTATGACTGCCTCCCACGGCTGACCTGCCCCCTCCAACTCGGCGGGGTTCACGTCCCAGGAATCCAGGCACACCCACGACAGCGGGTCAGGATGGGTCACTGGGCCAGTATGGGACCCGAGGTCAGCACCACGACACCGTTCCAGCGCCTACGAGCGTTCGGGCTGTGCCTGCGTTGAGTGAGTCTCCCGGGCGCGGAGCCACGGTACGGACGCAAGTAGCGTGATCGCCCCGGTGACGCCGAAGGCCAAGGGGTAACTGCCCTGGTCAACGAGGAGGCCTGCGATCAGGGGGCCGACGATCGACCCGAGATCCTGAGACATCTGGAAGGCGGCGAGAGCGGGGCCTCCGTTGCGCTCGCGGCCAACCACGTCGGCAAGGGACGCCTGTTGTGCCGGGTTCAGGGCACCCGCGCCGATCCCGGCCACGACGGAGGCGATGACGAGCACGGTCAGATCCTGTGCGAGCCCCGTCGCCGCGGTGGCCACACCGGAGATGATGAGCCCGCTCACGATGAACGGCTTGCGTCCGAATTCGTCTGACCGGCGGCCGGCAATAGCCAGACCGGCAGCGTTTCCTGCGGCGAACACGGCCAGTGCCATCCCCGCGACCCACGGCTGATTGCCGACGACGGCCGTTGCGAAGAGCGGCAGGATCGCGTTGCGCATCCCGAAATTGGCCCAGCCATTGGCGAAAGCGGAACCGACGGACGCCCGGTACGCGCTGTCGCCCCAGGCTTCACGGACACCCAACGACGGCAGCACGGGCACACCGGGCGCAGGACGCAGGGACGCGCGGCGCAGGAACACTGCAACGATGCCGGCAGCGATCAGCAGTGTGACGGCGTACACGAGGAAGGGCACCCGCAGGCCCAGGCCGCCGAGCAGACCACCGATGACCGGACCGCCGACCCCGCCGAGCAGGAAGGCGGTCGCGTACGCGGAGGACACCCGGCCCCGGATGCCTGCAGGAGCGAGGCGCACAAGGAGCGCGACCGCGGAAACGGTGAACATCGTCGATCCAATGCCGCCGAGACCCCGGAAGAGGACAAGCTGCCAGTAGTTCTGGGCGAACGCCGTTGCTCCCGTGGACACCGCGACGATCACCAGGCCGGCAAGGTACACCGGCCGCTCACCGAGTCTCGCGATGAGCGACCCGCCAACCGGTGCAAAGACGAGGCGGAAGAGCGAGAAGACACTGACGACCACGCTGGAGGCGAACGCTCCGACCCCGAAGCTCTGCGCGAGCGACGGCAACACGGGACTGATCAATCCGAATCCGATGGCGATCACGAAGGCCGCCGCAACGAGAACCCAGACCTCGCCCGGGATCCGGGGCCGCCCGCTCGTCAGCGCTGCAGAGGTCTCATTGGGCACGATCAGCCAGTATGCCGTTGGCCCGTCGCACGGTCACTTCTGACGCCACGGTTTCCGGCCTCCCCCGCGGCCTAGAAGAGCACCGTCGCGTACTTGGTGACCACCATGGCGGTGATGCCCAGGAGCCAGACGGCAACGAGCAGGACATCGAGGTCAGCCCGCACGAAGCCGCGCGCCAGCTCACTGGCACGCTGAGGCAGGTACAGGTTGCCGTCGCGGATGTTCACGTGGGTGAGTGACGTGAACACCAGCGTCGTCGAAAGGGTGATCAGCAGGCACCACGGGCACAGCGCCCCGATGACGAAGTAGGCCTGGAAGAAAAGCCAGTAGGCGAACACCAGGCCGAGGGAGTAGACCACCTGCGCCGACAGCATGAACCACCGCGGGAACCGCACCCCGCCGAGGCTGGCCACAGCGATGGTGATCACCACGGGTTCTGCGATCAGTCCGAGGAAGGCGTTCGGAAACCCGAACAGGCTGGCCTGCCACGACGCCCCGACCGTCCCGCAGCTGATCACTGCGTTGATGTTGCAGGCAAGGGCGGCCTGGGGGTCGGCAGCGAGGATGATCGCGTCCACAGAGAGCACGAAGGACGCCGTCAGGCTGACCAACGCCGAGACCAGCATGGCGGTGTAGATCCAGCGGTCCGACTGCCGCAGCGCGCGCAGCCGGACCACGAACCCGTCACCCATTGGCTGCGGCGATCGCCTCGGCCAACGGACCGGCCGTGAAGAGGTCACCGGTGAACACCTGGCCGTTGATCTTGACCGTCGGCGTGCCGGTGATCCCGGAGTCGAAGGCCTGCTGGGTGATCTTGGCGACCCACGGCTGGAAGGTCTGCTTCGGGAAGCTGGCAGCGACCTCGACCGGAGCTCCGGCCTGGGACGCGAGGTCGGCAAGGGTGGCGTCGTTCAGGCCGGCCGTGTTCTCCGCAGGCTGCTGGGCGAACAGCAGCTGGCTGAACGCCAGTGCCGTGTCCGGGTTGTTGTTGGCGACGGTCACGAACGCGTTGGCTGCCCGCGTGGAGTACTTGGTCCCTGAGGAGCCATTATCGAGGAAGGACATCGGATGCAGCTCGAGCTTGGCAGTCCCTTCGTCGATCGCTGCCGCGAGAGCCGTGCCGTTCACGCGCTCGAACTGCCCGCAATAGGGGCACATGAAGTCGAGGTAGACGCTCACGGTGACCTTCGCCTCTGGCTTCCCGATGAGGATGGCGCCCGAATCCGTCGCCGTGGTGGGAGCGACGAGGCCGTCCGCGGAGACCACGCCCGCGTTGTTGGCGTTGCTGGCGGCGAGGATCGACCAGGTGGTGACGCCGATCAGCAGTGCGATCACCGCCAGGCCGGCGACCCAGGCCGTGCGGATCGCGATGCGGACGCGCCGGTCGGCGGTCGCGGTGGCCTGCTGGCGCTGGCGCAGGGCGTCACGGCCGGTGGGTGGGGTGTTGCGGGACTTGTCCTTGGACATGATGGTGTTCCGAATCCGGGCCTGTGGCCCAACTGTCTTCACTGATCGAGGACGGCCCGGAGGCCGCGGGAGCGCGTACGCGCGTCAGCCGCACCCGTGGGTGCGGGGAGTTCTGGTGAGGGGAGTTCTGGTGCGGGGAGTTCTCTTGATCAGAGGCAGCGAGGCGGGCCGCGGCGCGGGTTGGCCCGAGACCATCCGGAGTCGTTGCTGCGCACCCGGACGTAGACCGGGACACGGCGGCGTGCCGGCAGCAGCACGTCGGAGAGCGCGATGAATGCTCGAGTGAGGGCCTGGCCCGCGGAGTGCGCGAGCTTGCCGGCACCCCGGACCAGCACGGCTCCAAGACCGAGCACCACTGGCAGCGCCAGCAACTGCACCACGAGGGTGGCAGCGATCATCAGCGTCCAGGTGACGGCCGGTGTCGGTGCGGTGAGACAGTGTGCCGTGCCGGTGAACGGTGCCTCCGGCACCCATGCGTAGAGCGGGTGTCCGGCATCGAAGCACGCGACGACGGCAACCTTCGGCAGCAGGGTCAGCAGCGGCACGAGGGCCGCGAGGGTGAGCACGGCGGCAGCGATCCGCGACCCGATTCCGGGACGCTTCG
>JBBRIY010000016.1:0-15901 GCA_038220215.1 Propionibacteriales bacterium | reverse complement strand
GTCGGGTTCCTCGACCTGGAGGACCACCGAACCGGGCAGCACGGGGGAGTGGTTGAGGGCGAAGCGCTGGTCGGCGTCCCCGGTGCCGGTGCCCAGCAGTTCCGCGGGCGGAGTGCGGGACTGTTCTGCCTCGACACAGTTGGCACCGACCCAGCGGACGCGGCGGATGGCGTCCCCGATGTCGTTGCGGACCGGACGACGGACCCGCAGCCAGGCCACGACCCGCTCCCGCAGCTCCTCGTCGTCCAGCGGCGGGGGGCTGTCGGTTCCGCCGCCGCCGAGGGTGCGCAGGCCGGGCAGCTGGTCGGGCAGTTCGAGCGTGACGACGCCGGTCGTGATCATGCCGCGGGTGGTGTCGCCGAGGACAGTGAGCGGAAGGAGGGCCGCCGTGCCGGTGCCGTCGTCGGGCCCGGTCCACAGGTGCCAGTCCACCGGCCGCGGGTCGTCGGTGAGCGCTCCCGCCCGCATCGCCTCGGTGACGTCCGGGCCGACCTTGGTCAGTATCGGTGGCGGCTCGAGGTTCTCGTCGAAGGCGACCCCGATGAAGAGCGTGCGCCGGGAGAGGGCTGCCAGGTCGGCGGTGGGCCGGGCCAGGAGCGCGACCCACAGTGAGCGGTCGACCTGCTCGCTGACGTCGATGGTGGCCGCCCCGGGAAGGTTCGGATCGATCGCGGTCATGGTGGTCAGATAGAAGGTCGCCTCGTCCGCCTCCAGGCCGGCACGGTCGAGGGCGTCGGCCAAGCTGTCGGCGCTGCCCGCGTCCGACCTGGTCTTGCCTGCGCCGATCGCCTCCAATGGCCACACGTACACCTCGTCGGTGGTCTGGAAGGAGACCGCCCCGGCCGCAGCCTCCGACCCGGGCAGGACCTGGACCCCCGACGGCTCGTCGGTCACTGCCGACAGCAGCACCCGCGCGGGCTGCGCCGGCCGGGGCTGGACGCCGAGGAGTCGCAGGAACTCCACGCGGGTGGTGTCGGGAATCTGGTTGAAGCGGTACAGCAGCGATTCGCCGAGGTAGGCGAAGAGCTCCAGCAACGCGATGCCCGGGTCGGTCTCGTTGTGGTTGGTCCACAGGGGGGAGAACACCGGGATCCGGCGCACCAGTTCGTCACGGAGCTGCTGCTGGGTCCGGTTGTCGAGGATGGGTCCGATGAGTGCCATGGCGACTCACCGCAGGTAGAACGGGTAGACGAGGTTGTCCGGGCGCTGGTCTGCGCGCCGGACGTAGGCGATGTCGACCCAGACCAGGTAGGGGTCGTCGTCGGTGGTGACCTCGACGCCCTGCAACTGGATGCGCGGTTCCCACGTCTCCAGTGCCGAGCGGATGTCGTCGGCCATGGCGGTTCGGGTGGTGACGTTGTTCGGCGCCATCAGGTAGCGCCGCAACCCGCAGCCGAACCCCGGCAGCATGATGCGCTCGCCCGGTTCGGTGTCGAGGATGGTGGTGACGGACTGCCGGATCAGGTCCAGCCCGCCGAGCCACCCGAGGCCGGCATCGCCCCCGGGCAGCAAAGGCAGCGCCAGCCCTGTGCCCGTCCACGTATCGACCACATCCGCCATGCGTCGATGGTCGTCCGGGCGCCGTCACTCGGGCGTCGCCGGGAACGCAGGGACAAGGGACCGCGTGGGGTGGCCACGCCATGGTGACGGCGCCTTGCAAGTCTTGGTCGCGAAAAGGCGTGGAGGAGGCCGCATGAGTGCTGGCCGCAGGATCCGGATCAGTCATCCCGCCGACGTCCAGGAGTTGGCGGCCGACCGGATGGCTGATCAGGCCATGCAGCCGAGAGCCCGCGTGTCGGAGGTCCCCGGCGTGGAAGCGCCTGCCGAGATCTCGCGCACGGCCCGCGACCGGAGCGTGCCTCCCTCGTACGGGACGCTGTCGTTCAACGCCGGGCCCGGCCAGCCGCTGGATGACGGTGTCCGGTCAACGATGGGGGCACGCTTCGGCGCCGACTTCAGCGACGTCCGGGTCCACACCGGTCCGCGGGCTGCCTCCGCAGCCTCGGCGGTCAACGCCCGCGCCTTCACCGCGGGGCGCAGCATCGTCTTCGGCGAGGGCCAATACCAGCCGGGCAGCTTCGCAGGGCAGCGGCTGGTCGCCCACGAACTCGCCCACGTGCTGCAGCCCCACCCGGACGGACGCATCCTTCGCGCGGCCCTGCCGGTGGACAGCACGATCGAGATCCACCACAACGTCCTGAAGTCACGGACCTTCGAACTCAAGGAAGGCGAGGGAGTCGTTGTCAGGGTGGCGGCCGACTGGTACCTCGAGGATGAGTCGACGCCGTTCTCCGAGCGCACACCGGTGGACCTCGGCAAGTCGGAGGATCGGCCCAAGGGGTTGCTGGACGAGTTCACCGTCCACCTGATCAGCGAAGGCATGATCTTCGACTCGACGAAGGGCACTGCGGACCTCTCTGTGTCACGTCCCGGCCGACGGGTGCTCAAGACCGACAACAACGGCACCCACCACCTCGTGGTCGAGGTCAACGACCACAACCACAACTTCTACCTGTACGGCTCCTTCCAGATCGACAAGGCGACAGCCGAGGAGTTGCTCGAGGCGCCCGAGGCGAACAAGGACCCGACGGTGTCGGAGGTCGTGCACGACGTGCTGGCCCTGGCCGGCCTGATCCCGGTGCTGGGCGTGGTGCCGGACGCCGTTGACGCGACCATCTACGCCGCGGAAGGGGAGTGGGTGCAGGCAGGTATCTCCGCCGCGGCGATGGTCCCGATCTTCGGCGAGGGCACCACCCTGGTGAGGCTGGGCGAACGGACGGCAGTACGGGTGAGCAAGGCTGCGGCGAAGCGGCTCGAGCGTCGCACCGCAGCCGCAGCGATCAAGGAAACCCGCTCTGCGCTGAAATTGCTGCGAACACCCGCAGCCTTCGCGCACTTCGGGAACGCCGGTGCGACGATCGACAAGTCGCTGGTCGCCCTCGCCAGGGAGGTACGAATCTCGCAGGCCGGAATCACCAAGGCAGCGTTCAGCGAGTTCAACGTTGCCTCGGCCAGGATCAGGGTCGGCGACACCATGCAGTACCTGACGGCCGGCAACAGTCCGGGGAAGATGATGCACTCCGAGGACTGGCTCCTGAGCCAGGTGCAGGACCTCCGTCGCAGGAACCCGAACGTGAAGATCTACCTGGACCAGCTCTACTCCGAGCGGATCCCGTGCAAGGAGTGCCTGGCGAAGCTGGCGTCGACCAACGCCGAGTTGTTCTACACCGTTCGCGAGTACGGCAACCGCGCCGCCGACCTGATGCGGGCCTACGGGCTGTAGCGGTTGCGGGCGTTCCTGGGAACGGTCGCGTGACGCCGGTGAGCACAGGATGCCGGGATGGGAGCTTCACACGAGGCTGCACCGCCGGCACTGTCGCTGCACGAGGCTCCGCCGCCGGTCGAGGAGGTGCTCCGGGCGCCGGGCAACGAGTTGCCCCGCACTTCTTTGCTGGGCTGGACGGGCCTCGGCGGGTCGGCGCCGCTGGCCCCGGCTGCGCCTCCCGGCGGTCGAGGCTCGTCTGCGGCATTCGAACGACAGGCAGACGAGGTCGCCGGCCGCAGCCATCCGGGTCAGCCTGCTGACGCCGCGCCGGTGCCGCCCGGCGACGTCCGGCTTCATACGGATCGGCTCGCTACCCGTGCCGCTTCGGCGATCGGTGCGCGGGCGTTCACCGTTGGCCGCCACATCGTGTTCAACGCCGGCCAGTTCGCGCCACACTCTCCCGCCGGCCAGCGGTTGCTGTCCCACGAGCTCACCCACGTTGTTCAGCAGCAGGCCCACGGCGTGGATCCGGCGGCGCCCATGGCCCGGCAACCCGACCCACCGGGCACCAAGCCGTCATCGAAGACAGCGGACTCGTTCAAGGCCGACTTCGAGAACCAGTTCGTGCCGGGCGAGGTGGCCGGGAAGGTCGTGGTCGCGGCGCCATCGCTCAAGAAGGGCAAGCCAGCGAAGAGCGTCACGCTGACCTTCGAAGAGAAGGTGACACCCCTCGAGACCATCACGCTGTACGCCGTCGACGAGGAAGAGCTGTTCGAGACCGAGGCTGCGGCAGGGCTTCCTCCCGGGGATGAGCGGCTCAAGCAGTCCCTGCTGTACCGGCCGCCGACGATTCCCGGCCCGCCGGCGACACCGACCACGACGACCACGCCGCCGACCGTCACCACGACGAACCCGCCTCCTGCGACACCGCCCGCGCCCGGGGCCGGAGCTGGTCGGTATCACAGCTCTGCCGGGCCGATCGAAGTGCTCGCCAGGGTGGAGGGCTTCGGAATCACCGGGACGTTCACCAAGCTTGCGGTCGGCGCCGCCTCCACCACCATCGTCGAGACCCCGCGCGGGGTGATGGTGATCGATGCCGGCACCGCCGGGAGGAAGAGCGCGTCCGGACCCCTGGCAACGGAAGCCATCAACCGGGCGCGCCCGATCATCAAGGGTCGGCCGATCGTCGACACCCTGATCACGCACGCGCACCTAGACCACACCGGGCTGCTGTCACGGCTGGCCGGCGAGTTCGAGATGCTCAACCTCCACATCAACCTTGCCCAGGCGTTCGACCCGGACCTGAAATGGGACGAGCTGCGGGCCAAGATCGGGCAGAACCAGCGGGCGTTCCTGGAGAAGCGGCTCCGCGAACAGATCCAGGGTGAGCGGGCTGAGTGGAACAAGCAGGTCGACGTGCCAGAGGGTGGGGCCCGCGAGCAACGCTGGAAGGCCCACGTCGAGGAGCAGGCGGCGGCCCGGCTGGCTGGACGCCAGGTCCTGAAGGTGGACCTGCAGGTCCCCGGCGCCGGCGGGCAGATGCGCATCGTGTCCGCTCCCATCGAGAACCTGAAGCTCTCCGACGTCGAGTTCGCACCCGGGGAGACCACGGGGGTGATCCAGGGACCCGACCGGGCGACGATCATCAACCGAAAGCTGGCCGATGCGATCGAACGCCAGAAGGCGGGGAAGAAGAACGACGCCATCGACCTCGATCGCTACGCGTCCAGCTACGTCCTCGTCGTGGATGCGAAGATGATGCTGCTCGTGCTCCCCGACCTGCGGGTAAACGACATCGACGCCGTGCGCAAGGCGCTGAAGGCCGAGATGGTCCGGCTGGGTCACACCGCCGAGCTCCGCGTCTGGGACATCACCCACCACCTGCAGGCGGGCTTCCTCGGAGCGTCGAAGACCGCGGAGAAGACCCTTGCACAGGCACGCCTTGGCCAGCTGGAGAAGCTCACCGAGATCCTTCACGACCTCGCCAACGTCAAGACGGCCAAAGGCACCCAGCCGACCGACGTGGTCGCCGTCTCGGCGAAGCTCTCGGCGATCGACCCGGCGCTCGCCTTCGTGCTGACGTCCATGGGACTGGAGATCGTGCCGGCGGTCAATGGTCAGGACGTTCGGCTGATCGAGGCGATCACCGCTGGCGGACGCCGTGTCGCCGGGCTGGCCGGGGGCTCGAGATATGCCGGGGTGGCCGCGTCCGATCCGCTGCTGCGCCGGGCACACGCCGCCGTCGAAGAGCTGACGGCGAAGGCCGACGAACTGGAGGGCAAGGCGAAGCTCCTGCGCAAGAAGGCGGACGCAGCCTCCAAACAGCAGCTCAAGGACGACGCTGCGAAGCTCCGCGAGCACATCCAGCGGATCAAGACCAGGGCAAGCGAATACGTCGCGCAGGTGGATGCCGAGCTCGGTCCGGCGGCCAAGCGCACCACAGCCCCAGCCAAGGTGGAGCCCGCCGGAGCCCAGGCTGAGGCGCTGCGCACAGAACTGGTCGGTTTCGACAGGGTGGTGGTCGGCAAGCTGGGCTCGTTCTCCGACGTCGCCGTCGTGCTGCTCGGGGGCGACATTCCCGCCGACGCCCGGGCGGAACTGAAGACCATCGCAGAGGTGCGGGCGATCGAGGCCCAGCTGAAGACACTCGGAGGCGGGGATGTGCCCCCCGAGTTGCGCGGACGCTACGCAGCGGCACTTGAAGCCAAGCGGAACGTGGTGCGACGGCGCCTCGCGGAGGTGAACAAGCTCGGGCCAGAAGCGGCCGAGGAGAAGCGGGTGCTCCGCGACGAGGTGAAGCAGCTCGACCTGGAGGTCGAGACGGCTTTGAAGGCCACCAAGACCGGCTCCGGCAGCGGGTTCAAGCAGCGGCTCCCCAACGGAAAGCTCGTTGAAACCCGGATCGAGGTGCCCAAGCAGCCCACGAAGTTCGAGCGTGGGGTCAACACCGGCGCCCAGCTGTTCGGCCAAGGGATGGGCGCCGTCATGGTGTACCAGCTCGTCAAGGGTGAGGAAGAGCTGGAGGCCCGCTACCAGAAGGGCGAGGTGAACGCGGCCGAGATGGCGGTCGCGACCACCCACAACGTGTACGGAATGACCATCGGTGCCCGCATGCTCGGGGCGATCCATGTCGGGCCGGGCGAGTTCGTGCTCCTTGCCGCCCTTGACATCCTGCAGACCAGCCTCCATGACTACGACACCACCGCCCAGCGGAACACGGCCATCGCGTACTCGGTCATCCGCAACGCGCTCTCGCTCGGACTGATGGCTGCGGGCCAGGCGCTGTCCAAGACAGGACCGTGGGGTGTGATCATCGGCATCGCCTTGATGTTCCTCGTCGATCCCATCCTGGAGAGGCTTGGCGTCTACGACTGGCTGGAACGCAAGTTCGCCTTCATGCCCGACGACGTCACGCTGGTGACCCAGAAACTGGGCAAGCTACTGGAGGAGTACCGCGTCGTTGTGGGTGCGCTCGATATCGCGAACCGGAAGGTGGAGCAGCTCACCTCGGTCGGTGCGTCCGATCCGGAAGCCGTGAAGAGCGCGGCGAGGCGGGTGGCTGCCGAGTACCGCACCAACGCCAAGCAGAGGGAGTCCGCACTTCTGGTCGCCTTCCTGATGGGTTATGAGGCTGCGAAGACGAGCTACGGCGGGCTGCCGGAACTCGACCAGCAGCGGGCTGAGTTCCTGCGGCTGATGATGGTCGTGCAGGGCCCCGAGGCGCCGAGGGAGATGACCGAGGCGCAGCGGACCGATGCGGTCAAGCTGTTGATCCTTGAGGGGAAGTTCGGTGCCAGCGGCCTCACAGACAAGGCCGGCCTGACCAGCCGTCAGAAGGCCGACGCGATGTTCGGGATGATCGAGGCGGGACTCAACCTCGACCGGCTCACCCCCGACCAGGTCGCCGAGATGCCGCAGTGGGGAAAGATGGACGAATGGATGAACAAGGTCGACAAGGAGGTCGCGGGGGAGAAGAGCTCTGACGTCAACTGGAAGTGGACGGCGGAGAAGATGGGCGAACTCGACCAGATGTTCAACAACGCTCGCTACCGCATCAACCCGACGTCGATCGGCAGCGAGCGGGCGACCCCGATGCTGTCGCCCGGCACCCCAGCGCGCACTGCCTACGAGAGCCAGCTGCAGGCAAGGGAGACCCGCTTCCTCACACTTCGCCAGACCCTGGCAACGACGGCGTCCGGGACCGCTGCGACCACCGCAGCTGTGACGCCGACCGGGCCGAGCGCCGGCCTGGAATCGGCCGTCGCCGGAGCCGAGACAGCCATTTCGGCGTTCAAGACTGCACTGGCGTCCCAGCCGGCCCTCGGGATGGGTCTGACGGCGGAGGGCATCGCCAGTCACTCGTGGGACGCCAACGTCACCTATCCACGTTTCGTCCGCGACAACGACGCCTACCGTGAGGCCCTGTTCCGGATGCGGTCACTGGAGACGGCGATGCGGACAAGCATCGGGGTGGCGGAGTCTGCAAGGGTCTCCTTCGGAACCGGAGGGGGACCCTTCGCCGATCGGCTCCTGAAGGTGCGTGAGCAGGCCCGCCAGGCGGTCGAGGAACGCCGCGAGGTGAAGAGCTTCCTGTACCTGGACGAGGTCGCCGAGAAGGTGGCCGGCATTCGGGTGAAGGAGAACATGGACATCGCCGCGCGGCTGAACCAGGGCAAGGAGGTGAAGCCACTCAACCCCAACGAGCAGATCGCGGCAGGCAAGGGCGACATCAAGGACTTCAAGCTCACCTCGACCACGAACCGGCTCGCGCAGATCACCTCGCTCCGCCTTCCCTCCCCGGAGGAGGTCAAGGCCGGCAACACCCTGGTCGAGGGGATCTACAAAATCGTGGGCGACTACGACGACACCGACCTCTTCCTCATCAGCGTCGGCGGGACGACGGTCACAAAGGCGGAGAATGTGCTCGTGGGCTACGTCAAGGACAGGGGAGAGACCACCAGCGGCCGGTACGGGCACACCTCGCGGGTCGAGGTCACGCCGCTCAACGCTGCAGCGATCAGGCTCTTCGGCGGGACGGGCAACGAGACGGTCCTGCGCAATCTGCTCTATCCGACAACGATCGACGACATAAGGAACGGACTGTGAGCGCCTCCAATGCTGCTGGCGGGACGCCTGGCCGGGACCTGCAGCTCCGTGTCGGCGGAGCCGTTCGGCGGGTCAGGCTTGCCGCCCCCACCGCCGGGGAGGTGGTCACCCGCGTCCGGGTGTCGCCAGGACGCGACCTCGACGACCTGGTCTTCGCCGTGCTCGAGGTTGTCGACCTGATCGACGACGAGCCCCCGGGGTATGCCGAAGCCGTGGCCATCGTCCAGGACGCTGAGGCCCTCGGCCACCTTCTCGGCGCGCGCAACCGGTGGATCGGAGACCTGCGGACGCAGGCACGCCTGCTGGCGCTGTGCCCGCACTGCCGCGTCCGCGAGGCAGCCCTGGAACTGGTGACGGTCGCACTGGCACTGTCGGCACCACTGCCGCCGTGGATCGGGCCGAGCGGGGTGTTCCTGGCGGTCCCCGCCGTGGCCACACCGCAGCCACCCGGCCGGCGCCGCGGTTCGCTGCCCGTGGCGGCGCAGGTCAGGGTGGAGCTGCCGACCGGCCGGCTCGCGCTCGAGGTCGACCTCCAGCCGCGCGCGGGGACGGCTGTGCTGCGCAACGCCGACGATGTTGTCGGCGTGGAGCGGCAGGAACAGGCGTGGGAGCGGCTTGCCCCTGCCGGGTCAACACCGCAACCAGATCACGCCTACCGGCACCACGGGTCGGTCGGCTTCACAGCGCTGGTGCGGATGGCCGCAGCTGTCGACCGGCTGGACGGCACGGCCAGCGTCGGTCCCGAAGCCATCGAGGCGCTCTGCTTCGTCGACTTCCTCGCCCTTGATGCCGCCTACCACCTCGTCGTCAACGCCGACCAGCCACGGCCGGACGCGCTGGCGGTGGAGTGCGAGCACTGCGCCGGGCGCTACCTGCCCCTCATCGGCTCCCTGCCCCTCATCGGCTCCCAGGAACGGTCATCGCCGGGCACCGACAGGGCGTCTTCAACGGCGACTGGCAGGGCTCCGGGAGGCGCTCAGTAGAGCCCTGATTCGATCAGCTGAAGCTCAACCAGCAGCTCGGTGAGCGATGTGACAGCGCCCTTCTCATGCGCGAGGGTCTTGGTGAAGCCGCTCGACTTCTCAGGACCAACCGTCTCAAGGGTGAGCGAAGCGGAGCGCTGCAACCGTCCCGTCAGGTCGACAGCTGTCGTGCCGTCGAGCGCACAGATCGATGTCACCCGGGCGAAGCGCAGCACGGCTCCCGACTTGATCGGGACGAGGTCGCCCGGCGCTCCGCGCAGGACGGCGTCGAAGTTGGCGTTCTGCTGCTTCGCCGACGACGCCATGCCCTTCTCGCCGCTGGCCTTGACGTTGACCACCTGCTGGGCCTCGAGGAGCGCACCCCGCTCGGCGACGTAGAGCAGATCGGTCTCAGCGATCGTGACACCGACGCGTGTCGCCCCCGCCTCGTCCTTGGCTGGGGTGGCGCCCTTGGCGTCCTCGAACAGGTCACCCTTGACCGTGACGCGACGCAGGGAGCGCTCGCCGGTGCGGGGCGGGAGCGCCTCCCGTGCCAGCCACTCGCCGACGACGCCGCGCTGGTTCGCGAGCCCCCTCGCTTCGATCCACTCGGGCGAGTTGAGGATGCCCTTGCCGCGCAGCGCCTGCGCGTCCTTCAGCAACTCGGGCTTCGCGCCGCTGGCGAGCATGCCGCGCTCGTGCAGCTCTGCGAGCAGGGCATCGACCTCTCCTGGACTCTTGCCGGACTTGCGAACAATGTCCTTGATGCGCTGGCGCGCCTTGCCGACGGCTCCGACTGGATCACGGGTCATGCCGGCGTCCTGAAGGATCCGCCACACCATCCTCTGCGCTGCCGGGCTGGTCACCTTGAGGTCGACCATCAGCTTGCGCACATCGAACAGGCCGGTATCGAAGTCGAGGGCTGCGCTTCGCTCCTGGAAGGTCAGGCCCGGCTTGTCCGGCGCAGACACCTCGATTGTCTTCAGCCCGCCCTTCCCGGCGGACTTCACCACCTTGTAGCCGGCAGCGACGAGAGCGTCCTCAACCGCGGAGGTCTTGCCGTTCTCGTAGGTGTAGCTGGCAGGCCCGGCGCGCCGCGTCCCCGCTTCCACCGGCATGCCGAGCACATCCTCCATGAGCTTCGCCGCGATGTCGGGAGCCTGCTCGCGCACTGCGTTCAGTTCCTTGCGCAGCGCCTTCATGTCGAGCCGCTTGTCCTTGATCGCCTGTTCGAGAATGTCGCGGAACGCGTTCTCGAGCTTCGTGGCCGCATCCTGGGCCTTCTGCAGCTCTACCTTGTCGTTCCCCTTACCGGCGGCTTCGGCATCGCGCATCCTGGTACCGAGATCAACTCGGAGCTGCTCCAGCGCCTCGAGCCGCCAGCCGTACTCCGCGCGAATCAGCGTGAGGCTCTTGGCCTTCGCATGTGCCTTCGTCCAGCGCTGGACGCTGCCGGACCCGACCGCGATCGCGGCCAGCATCACCAGCGACTCCGCCGTCATGCGGTCGAGTTCCTCCGACGTGGGCCAGCGGTTGTTCTCGATGCGGAAGCGGAGCAGACCCCAGCCGTGCGCAAAGGGGAAGCTCACCGACACGTTGATCGGCATCGACAGGGCTTCCAGCTCCATTGCGCGCACCGCGCGACCGGTGGCACCCCCGACTCCCTTGAGCACGACGAACAGTCCAAGGTTCCACGCGAAGTCCCGCAGCAAGCTCCCAAGGCTGACCTTGTCCCCGAACAGCCCGGCAGAAGCCGCAGCGGTAATGCCGGTGAAGGTCAGAGCTTCGAGCGCGGCCGTGCCGACGAAGGTGGCGGCGCTGCGGAGGGTGAGCCCGCGGGCAGCCGTCATGGTTCCGCGGGTTATCAGTCCGCCGACTCCCCCCGTGACCAGAGCAGCCAGCGCGGTGATCCCGACGCGCGCGACGAGCTGGGTCACCTGCATGGCCGCTGGCAGGGCGCGGTAGAAGTCGGCGATGTTCGGGTCCTTCTCCATCGACTCGACGCGCTGGCGCAGGGCGTTCACATCGCCGGAGTCATAGGCCACCTTGATCGCGTCCGCCCGGTCGCGGAGCCGGTTCATGGCATCGACCAACGGCGTGTCCAGCACGCCGGGACGGGCGTTGAAGAACTGGACGAAGATCACCAGTCGCTGGGTGTACAGCTGCAGCCCGCGAATGGCGAGCTCAAGGAAGGCCGCCTCACCCTTCACGTCCTGACCCTGGTCGCGACGGTCGTACATGGCGTCGACGCGGGTGCGCAGGTCGTCCGTCCACTTGTCGATGACGTCCGATGCGGGCATCAGTGAGCCGTCGGGGAGGGTGAAGCGACCGGCCTTGCGCAGGATGTCGATCGCCTCGCGGGCAGGCAGCCGCTCTGCCTGGCGCTGCGTTCGCTCGAACTCGGCCATCGCCTTCGCGTCGAGGACACGTTGCAGCGCTGCGGCGTAATCGGAGTACAACGTGTCGATCGCACGAACGGGCTTCTTGTCCGCGACCAGCTGCTCCCGGTGGCGATCCAGCAGCAGCAGGTCCTGATCGATCCAGTCGATGAGCTGCAGCGCCGTCTGGACGCGCGCTGACGTCGCGCGGTCGGCCACCAGATCGCGCTGCTGGTCGGCCACGCGCTTGCGCGCCACCGCGACAGCGATCGTGAGTGCGCCCACCGTCTTGGCGTAGCGCTCACCGATCCTGGCGAGTCGCTGGTCGAGCAGCATCAGCTGGGCCTGCAGCTCCGCGTAGCTCAGCACCGGAGCCTCGCCCATCTCGCCGGCGAGGCCCACCGGGGACCGGCGCTCACCGGTGCCGCCAACCGGACGCAGACGCGTTGCCTCGGACTCGTCGATGAAGGCGTAGACGCTGTAGTACGGCTTTGACGGGCTGGTTCCCTCCTGTCCGGCCAAGGCGGTGCCGACCCGTGCGACGACGCCGAGGGTGGGGTGCACGAACGCGAAGTAGGCCAGATCGCCCTTCTTGACGACGTGTTCGCGGACGGCGCAGGCGCCCAGCGACGCTTCATCGGTGATACCGGTCTCGACGAGCACCTTCTGGGCGTCGGCAAGGCCGGGCGGCGCGCTGAACTCGGGGCCAACGGCGAAGAACCCGTAGCCCGGAAGCGCTCCATTGGCTGCCACCGGATCAGCGAGCTGTGCTGCGGACTTCGGGTCGGGGCGCCGTAGCACACGGTCGCCGCCGGGAGACTGGAGCGTGTGGGCCAACTCGTGGCCGAGCAACTGCCTGCCCGACTGCCCTGCAGGATCCCAGCGGCCGGCACCGAACACGACGTGCGGTCCCAGCGCATAGGCGTCGGCGCCGACCCTTCGCGCCGAGCGCGCAGCGGCGTCGTCGGTGTGGATCCGTACCTGCCCCAGCGGCTGGCCCAGCGCGGTCTCGAAGGGTCCACGCACAGCCTCGGGCAATGCAGTGCCTCGCTGGGCTGCCACGTCAGCGGCATGCCTGGGAACCAGGCTTCCGCGAGCAGGGGCACTCCCGACCGGACCATCAGGTGGGGACGCAGAACCGGACGGCGCAGGATCGTGGCGTGGCACCGCGTGTGCGACCTGGCCGGCCATCGGCGGCAACGCGGCAACGCCGAACGTCGCGCCCGTCTCCGCCGCCACTCGCTGGCCGGTCGCCGACGCTTCGCGTTCCTGTGCTCCGGCGGCGTCGGTCCTGCCGGGCCGAGACCGGGACGGCAGGGGCGCCGCAACGCTCACTGCTGAGCCACCACCGCACAGAGCGGGTCGTCGACGGTTGCGTCATGCGGCGGCGGCCCAGGCTGCACGCTGTCCCGTGGGTCGGTGCCGACCAGCACCGCGTGGGTCAGGGTGGAGTCGGCGGGGTCGCCGTTGAAGATGGGCGTGCCACCGGGGGTCTTCGCGTCCGTCAGCGACTCGACCCAGTCGGGGGTCTGGTCGCCGGCAGCGAACTGGGTGAAGTCGTTGCCGAGGGCGAGGTTGAACTCTGCCCTGAAGGTCGCGTTGACGCCCAGGTCGAGATCGGCCATCACCTTGCCGGTGGCGATGAAGTCGGCGGTTGCCGCAAAGCCGATGCTGGGCGGAATGCAGAAGCGCAGCGCCAGCATCCACCACAGCTGGAACGCCAGCACGACGATCGGCAGGAACATCAGGAAGAGGAAGAACGCCACGAGGAAGAACAGTTCGAACGCGAACGTGCAGATCGCCGCGCCGGCACCCACCCTGCCGGCGCCCGACTCGGGGATGCCCTTGAACGGGTTGATCATCAGCTGAGAGTCCGGCGGCGTCACGACCCGCACGCCACCGGGGCCCTGCTTCTCTCCGGCCCGGGCCGCGAGGCGACGCAGGTCGGGCAGGGTGATCGTCACCGTCCGGTTCTTCGTGCCGGCCGGGTCCATCGGGTCGGCGAGCCGGAACGGCTCTGTCGGTGCGCTCACCCAGGTCAGTGGCGGGCAGTCCGGACGCGGCTGGGAGACGATGCACTCGATCTCGTAGATCGCATGGTCGTCGAGTTTGGGCTCGGGGAGGGGTGGCTTTCCTCCGGGCTGCGGCGCCGGCCAGTGCTGGTCGGAGAACGTCGGCACGGCCCCGAACCACAGCGATCGCGTCTCCGGCGCTTCACACTCCTTCCCGGCATCGATCTCGCGGACGGGGAGCCGCCACATCGGGATCGTCTCCTCCTGCTCGCCGTCGAGCACGGGGTCGCCCGGGTCGTCGACCGTACGCCAGCGTCCGTGGCCGGCCGGCGTCGCGAGCCACTGCTGCAGGTCGGTCGCCGACTCGATTGCCGCCAGGTCGTCCGCGTGCTCGGCGACGAACTGGCGGCGCCACGCGACGTCCGCCCACCACACGTCCCGGACGTCGGGGGCCATCGTGGCCGTCTCGATGCCCTGCGACTTGGCAAGGGCCTGGACGAGCTCGGCGGCGACCCGCCGCGCCGGACGCCCCTTCGCGGTCAGCGTGGTGTTCATCCGCCGCATCCGGAAGGAGACCTCGATCTCGTCGTGGGAGCCCGCCCTCGGCAGGCCCGGAACGTCACAGAACACCTCCACGACGACGACGTAGAACCTCTGGTGGACGGGCTGGTAGAGCTTGCGCAGGTTCGTCCGCACCAGCTTGGACGTCGCCAGCCGCAGCCGGGTGTCGTCGGTCAGTGCCGGGGTGGCGGGCACGGGATAGGTCCAGACGTCGTCATCGCCGAACGTGACGCTGTCCGCGGGGTCGCGCAGCAACTGCTTCACGAACTGCGGGTTGTCGTACATCTGCAGCCGCGGCCGCTTCGCACGGGGCGAGCGGAGGTCGGCGCTGTCGCGCACCCGGTCGTACCAGGGCGACCTGAAGACAAAGCCGGTGCTCACCAGAGGTTCCCCACTCCCGTGCTGTACAGCGGAGAGGTGATGCTGACGCTGGCGTTGAGCGTCGTGCAGTTGACGACACCGCTGAACGTGGAGGTGGCGGCCTTGACATTGAGTTCTGGCGCAGTGATGTTGACCGCCGAGGCCCCGTTGATGTCCACGCTGCCCGAGCTGGTGAGGGTGATGCTGCACTTCTTGGGGCTGACGATGGTGATCTCCTGCGCGGCCTCGTCGATGACCACCTTGTAGCCCTTCTTCGTGGTGATGCTGATCTTGGGCGCGTTCTTCGTGTCGTCGAACTCCAGCCGGCTGTCCGCGCGGGTGCGCAGCAGGCGGATGTTGTTCGCCTCGGCCGGATCGTTCGGCAGCCCGGTGGTGCCGTTCCAGGCGGCGCCGACGATGTAGGGCCGCCGGAAGTCGCCGGCCTCGAACGCCACCACGACCTGGCTGCCCTTCTCGGGCATGATCTGCAGGCCCTGGTCACCGTCGGCGTACGGGCTGCACAGCGTCGCCCAGGCACGGACGTCGGCATCGCCATCGGTCCCGAGGCTCGGGAAGCGCACCTCCACCCGGCCCATCCGATCGGGGTCGTCGAACAGCTTCGTGACCAGGGCCGGGTAGACCCCGAAGAACCCGGGACCCTGGCCGTCGACGGGAGCGGGGAGGCCCATCACGAGCTCGGATTCAGGGTGGGGCGCTCGGCGACGAAACAGGTCCGCAAGCCGCGCACGTTGTCGTAGGTGTGGGTGACCCTCGTGACGTAATAGCCGCTGCCCTCGAAGGGAGCGCCGACCAGTTCGAGCCGCAGCTGGGTGCCGACGGTGAGGTCGGGGGTGCCGCGGGTCATCCCGGTTGCTGTCACGAACCGCCGCGCCCGACGCAGCATCTCCGCGCGCGCCCAGTCGCGGGCCTCCGCGGTCGTCAGTGGTACCTCGCGCACCCGGAAGGTGGGGTGTGCGTCCAGCGCCCGTTCGAGGATCTCCGGGCCGGTGCGACCCACGGAAGCCTCGGCGCGGATGGTGTTGGCATCGGCGCGCTCATTGATGACCGCCTTCGTGCGCGCGTCATAGCCACCCACTGTCACCGCGGTTCGCTGGTGGGCGAGGTCCGCTGTGATCCTGCACGTGAGCAGGTCGGCTCCGTGGATCAGGGTGATCGCGTTGCCGCGGCGGGCCGAGCGGTCACTGAAGTGAAGGGTCTTCCCGGTGCACCACAGGTCCGCCTGCAGGCGCCGGGCGC
>JBBRIY010000015.1:0-16610 GCA_038220215.1 Propionibacteriales bacterium | reverse complement strand
CTCCTCAGGGGAGCAGCGCACGTCCAACTTCCTGCTCTGGCAGTCGGCCTACGCCGAGATGGTGTTCATGGACCGGCTGTGGCCCGACTTCGACCGCAGGGACCTGTGGCGGGCTGTGGAGGACTACGCGCAAAGAGACCGGCGCTACGGAGGTGCCCAGCCGAACACTGTCGGCTGACCCCGGCTCGGACCGCCTGACAAGTGCGGCCAGCTGCAGGTAACTCCAGCGCTCAGTCGGCGCCGGCTTCCATACCGGAACGCTCCTGGGCAGCCTCGATCGCCGAGTCCGTCTCGACGCCGGTGGTGATCGCGTCGGCATTCCCCGATTCCAGCGAGCCGACGAGTGCCGACACTTCGCCGCCGACGAGGCCGAGCTGGGCGTACTGCTCCAGCCGGGTGCGCGAGTCGGCGATGTCGAGGTTGCGCATGGTCAGCTGGCCGATCCGGTCCAGCGGGCCGAAGGCGGCATCCCCGACGCGCTCCATCGAGAGCTTCTCCGGGTCGTAGGAGAACGACGGGCCTTCGGTGTCGAGGATCGAGTAGTCCTCCCCGCGACGCAGTCGAAGGGTGACCGTTCCGGACACGGCGGAGCCGACCCAGCGCTGCAACGATTCGCGCAGCATCAGCGACTGCGGGTCGAGCCAGCGGCCCTCGTACATCAGGCGGCCGAGCTTGCGACCTTCCTGCTGGTAGTTGGCCAGGGTGTCCTCGTTGTGGATCGCGCTGAGGAGTCGCTCGTAGCAGATGTGCAGCAGTGCCATGCCCGGCGCCTCGTAGATGCCGCGGCTCTTGGCCTCGATGATGCGGTTCTCGATCTGGTCGCTCATGCCCAGGCCGTGGCGTCCACCGATGGTGTTCGCCTCCATGACCAGCTCGACGGCGGTGGCGAACGTGCTGCCGTTGATGGCGACGGGCCTGCCCTGCTCGAACGTGATCCGGACGTCCTCCGAGGCGATCTCCACGGCAGGATCCCAGAACCGGACGCCCATGATCGGTTCGACGATCTCGACGCCGACGTTGAGGCTCTCCAGCTCCTTGGCCTCATGGGTGGCGCCCCAGATGTTGGCGTCGGTGGAGTAGGCCTTCTCCTTGGAATCGCGGTACGGGAGGGCGCGTTCGGCGAGCCACTGGGACATCTCGGCGCGGCCACCGAGCTCGCGAACGAAGTCGGCGTCGAGCCACGGCTTGTAGATGCGCAACTGCGGGTTGGCCAGCAGGCCGTAGCGGTAGAACCGCTCAATGTCATTGCCCTTGTAGGTGGAGCCGTCGCCCCAGATCCAGACGTCGTCCTCGCGCATGGCGCGGACGAGCATCGTGCCGGTGACGGCGCGACCGATCGGGGTGGTGTTGAAATAGGTGCGTCCGCCGGTACGGATGTGGAAGGCGCCGCAGACGAGGGCGACGAGGCCCTCCTCGACCATCGCTGTGCGGCAGTCGACCATGCGGGACAGTTCTGCACCGTAGGCGCCGGCACGGCCGGGCACGGAGGCAATGTCCGGCTCATCGTACTGACCGAGGTCAGCCGTGTACGTGCACGGGATGGCACCCTTCTCGCGCATCCAGGCGACGGCCACGGACGTGTCCAGGCCTCCGGAGAAGGCGAGGCCGACGCGTTCGCCGATGGGAAGTTCGGTGAGGACCTTGGACATGACGGCGATCTTATCGGGCCAGCTTGGCGGGCTTGGCCGCGCCCGTCGCGGTGAGCGGCGGTCGAGACTCAGGTCTAGCCTCCTCGTCAGTTCCTTAAGTCGACGCCGTCATCAACCTCAACCAGCGGCCTTCGGGATCGCGAGAGAGCTCTGACGCCGCGAAGGGCTCCTGCATACCGAGGAGAAAGATCCGCCAGGCCAATTCGTCAACCGGCCAATCCTCCAGGGCAAGGTGCGCCTCGTCGGGCCCATCGACAACGAAATCTTCCGCGAAACGGGATTGGCCGTCGACGACGAGAATGACCTCGCGGCCGTCCAGGTAGTTCGGCACGAAGCGGAACTCCAGGCGGTATTCGTCCAGAGCGCGGGCATCGAGCAGGACGATTCCCGCGGAGCCTCGATGTTGGCTGGCCTCCTCGAGGACGGCTGCGCGCACGCGCACCGCCCATAATCCTGGTCCTGGAATCACCAACCTCCTCCTCCACCACCGCCGCGGCCTCCGCCACTGAATCCCCAAGGCCTATTGACCCAGGACGGACAACGTTCCATTCCGTCACAGTAGGCCGTTATCAAACCCTGCTGTAGGCCTTGGCGGTTCACCCGATAGTCAACAACGGAACGCAGGACCACCTTCTCGTTGGTGCGCCAGCAGATCCTGCCCATCAGCGGGAAGGTCTCACAGTGGACCTTGACGATAGTGATGCGGAACTCCTTGCGAGTTCCGGCCGCCTGCTTGAGTTTGGACTTCGGCAACCACGCGGCGACCGCGATCAGCTTCACATTGTGCTTGGCGATGAGCTTGACGACCACCTTGGCTGGTACCCGTACCGAGTGCCCGTATCGGTCCTTGACGTGCGCGTCGGCTGCCTGAGCCGGCGCGTTAGCAACGAAGGAGCTGAGCACGAAGAGGGCAGCTCCCACAAAGACGATCCCAAGGCGTCTCAGCCACCCCCGCCCTGGGAATCCGCTGGACGAGGGCTTCGTTGTGTCTCTTTCCATGACTGCACCTTCGGCAGGTGCTGGGTGGTCGCGTCAGCTATCCACAGCCGAGATGCAACCGGCCTCGACTTTTCCACAGGCCAAGAAACCCACTAGACCAACGAAGGGGGTCCCTGTCGCCGAAGACCAGCCTTAGCGCCCAAGGCCACCCCTTGGGGGCTGGCTGTGGACGCGAAGGCTGGCTCCCGATGCGGTGGACGGGCCGGAGGGGTCCAGCGCGTGCCGGAGCCGCCGCTCGACCTCGCCGTTCCACAAGTCTCGCCAGGTCCACCGAATGACCTTGCACCCGGCAGCAACGAGTGTCTGTTCACGGGACTTCTCGGCGTTGATCACGTCCTCGGTGGTCTGGCCGGGGCGAAGCAGCTCGCCGTACTTCACCATTCCGTCGAATTCGCCCACGACCCCCTCGGCTTCCCACCAGAAATCGACGCGAGCCACGAGGTTGCCGAAGTCGTCGAACAACTCCACCTGCGGGGTCGGAGCCGGAATTCCGGCGCGGTGCATCCGGACACGACTCAGTGACTCCCCCGGGCTCTCCGATCGGGCATCGGCGAACTCCAGGGCTGCCGCAGCAGTGCGGCACCCACGCCCACCCACGACACATCGCAGCAGTTCCCTGCGGTCCAGCCCGAACCGCAGGGCGGCGTCCGCCAGCATGACGCCTTCAGGGAAGGGCAGGCGCCGCGTGAGATCGCAGGCTGTGCGGAACAGGCTGGTCACGGGAAAGCCGTCGACCTCTGTCGCCTCCTCGGCGTTCACCTGGGCACGGCGCGCATGCAGGGTCTTCGTGATCGTGCCGTGCCCACCTGCCGTCCGCACGACGACGACCTCATCCAGACGCGAGGAAAGCAGCGGCAGGCCGTGGAGCACTGCCGCCGACTCGTGTGCAAAGTAGGTGCCAGGTGCAAGGAAAGGGGCCGCCGCTTCGATCTTCAGGCGATGCACGGCAGTCCGACTCGCATCTTCGAACTGCGCAACAACGCCCCGCCGGAGCCTCACCAGGCTGCCGTTGCGGAGCGCGGCCTCCAGCTGGGTGCGCGTCCGTCCCTGATCGCGCCAATCCTTGAGTGTCATCACCGTCATGGTGATCACCTTCGGTATCCGGCCCGCCCTTGCGCCCAACGTCCACAGCAACGACCGATCCGGAAGCGCCCATCCACAGGGTCCACCCCACGCCGAGGGCCAGCCTTGGCGTCGAGGGCCTCCGCGTAGGCGGTGGCCCTCGGGGTTAAGGCTGGCCCTCGGCGACGCGGGGGGGACGGCGGGGCTGCCGGAACATCGATCCGGTCGGTGAGCCAACCAGCCGACGACGGGTCTCGTCATCGGATCCTTCCGGCGAGCAGGCTCGGTATGGCCGTGTTCGCCGGCGGTTGACCCACCGGCCGGATCGACGTGCCGGCAGTGCCACGGGAGTGGCCAGCTGCCGTCGCGGCTACCCCGCCCGGCGGGCCTCCCGGTTGAGCGCACCGACCACGGCGCGCAGAGACGCTGTCACGATCGACTCGTTCAACCCGACTCCCCACAGCACGTGCGAGTCCTCGCCGACACCGAGTTCTGTCTCCACATAGGCGGCAGCCTGGGCGTCACCGCCGGAGGAGAGCGCGTGCTCTGCGTAGTCGAGCACCCGGACGTGATAGCCGAGAATCCCCAGCGCGTCGACGAAGGCGGACACCGGGCCATTGCCCTCGCCGGTGATCTCCCGCTCCACCCCGCGGTCGCGCACCGTCGCCGTCACGGTGTAGCCACCGCCATTGGAAACCGACTTGACCGTGACGAGTTCCAGCGGGGTGGTGTCCTCGAGGTACTCACCGGAGAAGATCTTCCACATCTCGTCCGCGTTCACTTCGCCGCCCTCGGAATCCGTGCGTGCCTGGACGACGCGGGAGAACTCCATCTGCAGCCGGCGCGGCAGGTCGAGGTGATGCTCGGACTTCATGATGTAGGCCATGCCGCCCTTGCCTGATTGGCTGTTCACCCGAATGACCGCCTCGTACGTGCGGCCGACGTCGTGCGGGTCGATCGGCAGGTACGGCGCCTCCCACGTGACCTCGTGCAGATGCTTGCCCTGGACGTCAGCCTGCTTCTCCAGCGCCTCCAGCCCCTTCTTGATGGCGTCCTGGTGGGAGCCGGAGAAGGCGGTGTAGACCAGGTCGCCCGCGTAGGGGTGGCGCGGGTGGACGGCCATGTTCGTGCAGTACTCCACGGTGCGACGGATCTCGTCGATGTCGGAGAAGTCGATCTTGGGGTCGATCCCCTGGCTGAACAGGTTCATGCCCAAGGTGACGAGGCAGACGTTGCCGGTGCGCTCGCCGTGGCCGAACAGGCAGCCCTCCACCCGGTCGGCGCCGGCCATCAGGCCCAACTCGGTTGCGGCAATGGCCGTGCCACGGTCATTGTGCGGGTGCAACGAGATGGCCACATTCGCACGGTTGCGAATGTGCCGGCCGAAGTACTCGATCTGGTCGGCGTAGGTGTTGGGAGTCGACCGTTCTACCGTGGCTGGCAGGTTGAGGATGATCTCCCGGCCCGGGCCGGGCTGCCATACGTCCATCACGTCGTTGCAGATCTCGATGGCGAAGTCCGTAGAGGTCTGGGTGAAGATCTCCGGGCTGTACTCGTAGCCGAACTCGACGTCGCGAAGGTTCTGCTCGGCGTACTTCATCACCAGTTCCGTGCCCCTGGTCGCCATGGCGATGCACTGGGCCTCATCGATGCCGAAGACCACCCGCCGGAACAGTTCCGCGGTCGCGTTGTACAGGTGGATGGTCCCCCGGCGGGCCCCGATCAGGGACTGCGCGGTTCGTTCGATCAGGTCCTCACGGGCTTGGGTGAGGACGCTGATGGTGACATCGTCGGGGATGGCGTCGCCGATGATCAGGCTGCGTACGAAGTCGAAGTCGGTCTGCGATGCGGAGGGGAAGCCGACCTCGATCTCCTTGTAGCCCATCCGGACCAGGAGGTCGAACATCTTGCGCTTCCGCGACGGCGTCATCGGGTCGATCAGGGCCTGGTTGCCATCGCGGAGGTCGGTGGACAGCCACCGGGGTGCTTCGGTGATCTTCTTCGTCGGCCAGGTGCGGTCGGGAACATCGATCGGCTCGAAGGCGGCGTAGCGGTTGAACGGCATCGGGCTCGGCTGCTGTGTGGGGACAGGCTGCGGCCTCGTGGGGAAAGCGCTGGTGGTCATGGGTTCCTCGCTGTGCGGGCTGGTGCCAGGCGCATGCAGAACTCCGCAGCGAGGAGGCCTGATCAGGTTCTAGGCCTCGCTGCGGCGACCAAGGATGAGTCGCGCCCATGACATGTCAGCCATATTTGCACACTCCCCCCGCTTCGCCAAGCCTTCCCGGGGTTCTGGAAGGCCGCCGCGCCGAGTTTTCCTGGCCGGCCCGTTCAGAAACCCAGGCGGTTCAGGAACTTGGGGTTGCGCTGCCACTCCTTGAGCACCTTGACCCGCAGGTCGAGGTGGACGGGCATGCCGATCAGCTCGACGATCTGCAGGCGGGCGGCCGTGCCGACCTCCTTCAGTCGCGAGCCCTGGTGGCCGATCACGATGCCCTTCTGGGAATCCCGCTCGACGATCATTGCGGCGAAGATGTCCATCAGCGGCTTGTCGGCCGGACGGTCAGCGCGCAGGCCCATCTCCTCGATGGTCACCATCAGCGAGTGCGGCAACTCGTCCTCGACGCCTTCGAGGGCGGCCTCGCGAATCAGCTCGGCGATGCGGGTCTCCGTGGGTTCGTCGGTGATCTCGCCGTCGGGGTACAGCGGGGGGCCCGCCGGCAGCAGCTTGATCAGCTCGTCGGTGACCACGTCGACCTGGTCGTCGGTCACAGCAGAAACCGGGATGATGCTCGCCCAGCGGATGCCGAGCTCCTCCTCGAGCGAGGCGATCTTCATCAGATGCTCCGCCATCCGCGCGGGCTTGACCAGATCGGACTTGGTGGCGAGCGCGACCAGCAGCGGACGCCGCGGCAGCTTGGCGATCTCGCTGACCAGGTAGGTGTCGCCCGGCCCGATCCGCTGGTCGGCCGGCAGGCAGACGCCGACCACGTCCACGTCGGCCCAGGTCTCCCGCACCAGGTCGTTGAGGCGTTCACCGAGCAAGGTCCTCGGCTTGTGCAGGCCGGGGGTGTCGATGACAACCAGCTGCGCGTTGGGTCGGTTGACGATCCCGCGAACGGCGTGCCGGGTGGTCTGCGGCTTGGAGGAGGCGATCGCGATCTTCTGCCCCACCAGCGCGTTGGTGAGCGTCGACTTGCCAGCGTTCGGACGGCCGACGAAGCAGGCGAAGCCCGACTTGGTGATGGGTTGGTTCATGTGCTGCGTACCGCCGATTCCTGGGCAAGTTTGGCCGCGGCCTCAGCAGCGGGATCTCCTTCTTCCGGTGCCGGCGACGCCAGCACCGTCGTGATCGTGTGGCGACGGTCGTTGCCGCGCTCTGCCACAAGCTCAATGCCCTCGTACTGCACCGTCGAGCCCGGGATCGGCACCTTGTTCAGCAGCTTGGCCATCAACCCGAGAACGGTGTCGACATCCTCGTCGTCGACCTTCAGCCCGAACAGCTCCCCGAGGTCGTCGATCGGTAGCCGTGCCCACACCCGGAACCGGCTCTCGCCGAGCTCCGTCACCGGGGGCACCTCGTCGTCGTACTCGTCGACGATCTCGCCGACGATCTCCTCAAGGACGTCCTCGATGGTGGCCAGGCCTGAGGTGCCGCCGAACTCGTCGATCACGATCACGACGTGGCTGCGGGTCAGCTGCATCTCGCGCAGCAACTCGTCGACCGGTTTGGAGTCGGGGCAGAAGGCCGGCCGCCGCATCAGGGTGTCGACGAACTCGCTCGTCTCCGCCTTCGGGTTGTCGTACATCCGGCGGATGACGTCCTTGAGGTACAACACCCCGACGACATCGTCCACGTCCTCCCCGATCACGGGGATGCGGCTGAACCCCGACCGCAAGGCGAGCGAAACACCTTGCCGGAGCGTCTTATTGCGCTCGATGTAGACCATCTCGGTGCGCGGGACCATGACTTCCTTGACGATCGTGTCGCCAAGCTCGAAGACCGAGTGGATCATCTGACGCTCGCCGGCCTCGATCACCTCTCGTGCTTCAGCCATGTCCACCAGTTCACGCAGTTCCGCCTCGGAGGTGAACGGTCCGTCGGTGAACCCGCGTCCGGGCGTCAGCACATTGCCGATCACGATCATCAGCTGCGGGACGGGCCCGAGCACGGTGGTCAGTGCCGACAGCGGAACCGATGATGCCAGCGCCACCGACTCTGCGTGCTGGCGCCCCAGCGTGCGCGGTGCGACCCCGAGCACGATGAAGGAGACCGCCAGCATCGTGGCCGACGGATACAGGATGCGTTCCCAGGCTTGCATGAAGTGCTCGAAGAAGACCAGTGCCACCAGCACGATCGCGATCACCTCGAGCATGATCCGCAGGAACAGCGAGGTGTTCAGGTAGGGCGCCGGGTCCTGGGCCATCTGGAGGAGCCGCTGAGATCCGGAACGGCCGTCGGCGACGAGCTTCTCGGCTCGCGACTTCGACACCGACGACAGCGCGGCGTCCGCTGTGGTCATCAGAGCAGCGAGCAGGATGCAGACGGCGGCGATGGCCAGCAGGATCCACTGGGTCTGGGTCAACGGATGATCTCTCGCCTTGCTCTGGATGGAGGCATCAGTCTAGTGGCTGGCCACACTCCGGCCTTCCGTGGGGGTTCGTGGGCTCTCCTCGCGAACCTCCTCGGGACCGGGGAGTCAGGCGCGACTGGACGTCCAGGCGGCGATCACCTTGTCGTTGAGGTCGAACATGACCTTCTTCTCGGCCGGTTCGGCGTGGTCGTGTCCCAGGAGGTGCAGCAGGCCATGCACCAGCAGGTAGTCGGCCTCCTCCTCCGGCGTCCGGTTGCTGTCAGCAGCCTGGGCGGCGGTGACCGTCGGGCAGAGGACGATGTCGCCCAGCAGCCCGAGCGGCGGCTCCTCGTCCGGCTCGGGAGCGCGCAACTCGTCCATCGGGAAGCTGAGGACGTCTGTCGGGCCGGGTTCGCCCATGAACTTCTGGTGATAGGCGCTCATCGTGGCCTCGTCCACCAGCACGATCGACAACTCCGCCTGCGGGTGGATCCGCAACGCGTCAAGAGCGAACGTGGCCAGTTGCACCAGGCGTTCGGTGTCGACCGACTCCCCCGACTCGTTGTTCAGTTCGATCATCAGCGCTTCCTCACCGGTGGCAGCGTCGCCTCGAAACGGTCGTAGGCTGCCACGATTCGCCCGACCAGCCGGTGACGCACAACATCATGGCTGGTGAGGCGGCAGAACGCGATGTCGTTCACACCGTCGAGGATGTCCTCCACCACGGTCAGGCCGCTGCGTGTGCCGGTGGGCAGGTCGATCTGGGTGACGTCGCCGGTGACCACGATCCTCGAGCCGAAGCCGAGCCGCGTCAGGAACATCTTCATCTGCTCCTGGGACGTGTTCTGCGCCTCGTCGAGGATGATGAAGGCATCGTTGAGCGTGCGGCCGCGCATGTACCCCAGCGGTGCCACCTCGATGGTGCCGGCGGTCAGCAGCCGCGGCACCGACTCGGGGTCGATCATGTCGTGCAACGCGTCGTACAGCGGACGCACGAACGGGTCGATCTTGTCGCTCAGGGTGCCCGGCAGGAAGCCGAGCCGCTCCCCCGCCTCGATGGCCGGGCGGGTGAGGATGATCCGGTTGACCTCCTTGGCCTGCAACGCCTGGACCGCCTTCGCCACAGCGAGGTAGGTCTTGCCGGTGCCGGCGGGGCCGATCCCGAACACCACGGTGTGGTTATCGATGGCGTCCACGTAGCGCTTCTGGTTCAGGGTCTTCGGCCTGATCGTCTTGCCACGGCTGGACAGGATGTTCTGGGTGAGCACCTCTGCGGCACTCACGTCCGGATTGGCCGACATACCGAGCACGCGTTCCACGGTGTCCGCGGCCAGGCCCTGGCCGGTGCGGACGATGGTGATCAGCTCGGTGAGGACATCGGCCGCGACGGTCACGTCGTCCGCACTGCCGGAGAACGTGATCTCGTTGCCGCGTACGTGGATGTCGGCACCAAGACCGGTCTCGAGGAGGCGCAGGAACTCGTCACGGGGACCCAGGACCGTGACCATGGCGATCGATGCGGGGATGGCGACCCGGCGTTCAGCGACCGCCGCCGTCTGTGGTTGATTCAGGGTTCCTCCTGGGTCTGAGACATTCATCGTACCCAGCGGTGCCCACAGGGCCACCCGTGTGGACCGGAGGTTCCCCTTCCCCGGGGGCACCGGCGAGAATGGCGGCACCCGATCCCACCGGAGCAGACATGCCAGCAGCGAGTGTGCCGATCGCACCGACCGGACGCGCCGGACTGGTTGCGATGCTGGTCACCAGCGCCAGTGCCGTGCCACTGATCGCACTGCAGCAGCTCGCCATCGGCCTGGGAGTGCTCGCCGTCGGGCTCGCCATCGCGTTCTGGGCCGACCGGACCCTTGCCCGCACGCTGGCCGTGGTGGCCGTCGGTCTGGTGATCCTCTCCGTGACCTCGCTGGAGGCCGACCTGACCGACCTCGGCTTGCTGCGCTTCACGCTCGTCCTGGGTGGCGCGGTCGTGCTCCCCACCCTGCTGGCCCGCCGGTTCATCGCTCAGGACGCCGTCCGGTTTCCCGTCCGCGGGCGCCGGTGGACGCAGCTGCAGTGGTGGTACCTGGCCGCGGTGGTTGTGATCGCCTACCTGCTGCTGCCGTTCTACTTCATCGGCTCCGGCGCCTACCGGAACTGGCCGGCGGTGGGGACGGCGAACGAGATCGGCCGGCTGTTCGTCGGCGTGAACGCCGTCGGCATCTGGGACGAGCTCTTCTTCATCTGCATCGTCTTCGCCCTCTACCGCAGGCATGTCCCGATGTGGACGGCGAACCTGCTGCAGGCGATCGTGTTCGTCTCGTTCCTCTGGGAACTCGGCTACCGCTCCTGGGGTCCGGGCCTGACGATCCCGTTCGCGCTCGTGCAGGGCTGGATCTTCGCCACCACAGCTTCGCTGGGCTACGTGGTGACGGTCCACCTGCTGTTCGACGCGATCGTGTTCCTCGTGCTCGTCCACGCCCACAATCCCCAGCTGTTCGACTGGTTCGTCACCATCCCCGCGTGATCAGGAAGTGACTTTCACGCCCTTCCAGAAGGCGACCCGCCCGGTGATTTGGCTGGCTGCGGGCTTGGGCTCGGGGTAGAACCAGGCCGCATCCTTGTTGGTCGCGCCGTCGGCCTCGATCGAGTAGTAGGAAGCCTCGCCCTTCCACGGACAGGTGGTGTGGGTGGACGAGTCCCGCAGCAGGTCTGGATTGACCGAAGCGATCGGGAAGTAGTGATTGCCCTCAACGACGACGGTGTCGTCACTGTCAGCGATTACGGTTCCGTTCCACATGGCACGCATGGGACTCCTTCTGGCTTCGGCGATTTCACCCCAGCCTGCCAGCAGGACCCAAAGCCTCCCGCCCCACCGACTTGTCAGAACGTCAGGCTGCCAGGGCGGCCTGAGAGTCTGACAAGTCGGAGCGTGAAGGCCCGGAAGCCGTCACAGCGAGCCGGCGAAGCGGTCGGTGGCAGCCACCAGCTCTGCTGCGATCGCCGGCTCCATGGCCGAGTGCCCGGCGAGGACGAGCCGGTAGTCGGCCTCGGGCCAGGCCCGGTGGAGGTCGTCGGCCGTGAAGACCGGGCAGGCCAGGTCGTAGCGTCCCTGCACCAGGACAGCCGGGATGTGCCGGATCCGGCCCACCTGCTCGATCAGCTGGCCCTCTGACAGCCAACCTTCGTTGACGAAGTAGTGGTTCTCGATCCGTGCGAACGCCAACGCGAAGGCCGGGTCGCTGAACTCGTCCACAGCCTTCTGGGAGAACTCCAGGGTGGTGGTTGCGGCCTCCCAGGTGGTCCAGGCGACCCCGGCGGGCTGGTGCACTGCCACGTCGGGATCGAACAGCAGGTCGTGGTAGGCCACCATGCGGTCGCCGTCGAACGGCTCGCCACCCAAGGGGGCCATGAAGGAACGCCACCATTCCGGGCTGAGGTGGCCGGCACCACCGTTGTAGTACCAGTCGAGCTCGGCGCGGCGCAGGGTGAAGATGCCGCGCAGCACCAACTCGGTGACCCGATCGGGATGCGCCTCCGCATACGCCAGCGCGAGCGCACTCCCCCACGAGCCGCCGAACACCTGCCACCGCTCGACGCCACGGTCCTCGCGCAGCTTCTCGAGGTCAGCGACGAGGTGCCAGGTGGTGTTGGCAGACAGGTCGGCGTCCGGCTCCGAGGCATGCGGCAAGGAGCGTCCGCAGTTCCGCTGGTCGAACAGGATCACCCGGTAGCGCTTCGGGTCGAAGAATCGTCGGTAGCCCGGGACGATCCCGCCGCCAGGCCCTCCGTGCACGAAGACAACCGGCTTCCCGTCGGGGTTCCCGCATTCCTCCCAGTACAACTGGTGGCCGTCGCCCACCCCGAGGAATCCGTACGCATACGGCTCGATCGGCGGGTAGAGGACGTCTTCTGCGCTCGTCAACTCAGTCGTCGTCGTCGTCGTAGTCGTCGATGATGTGCATCGCAGCTTCCTCAGCCGTCGCCGCACCGCCGTCGATCCCGACGTCAATGGCGACGCTCTCCGCCTCGACGTCCAGTCCGGGGACGCCACCGTTGGCGTCGACGAGCCGCCCGGCACGCTGGTGGCCAACCTCACGGGGCTCGGACGGGTCCGTGTTCCACGGCGTCTCGTCCTTCACCGGCTCTGGCTGCTCCTGCGCGATCCGCATGTCGAGGGTTTCGCCCTTGTGCATCTCCGCTGCCGTGTTGCCGAAGCCCTGGGCCGGCGACCAGTTCTCACCGGTCACGTAGCCCTCGTCGAGGACGTCACTGACGCCGCGGTCGAGGAGGGTCTCGTCCGGCTGCAGCTGGTTGAGCTGCTCCGATTCGTCGGGCACTGCCTCGTCATAGTCGGTCATGGTCCCTACATTGCCACGTTGGGTGGGACTCGGGGCAGGCAACACCGCAACTGTCGCTGTGAACATCACCGGGGAAGCTGCACGGATGTCGTGCCTTCTGGATGCACAATTCGGAATCCACTAGGCTTCGCTCTCGTGTCCTCAGCCACCCCACCGATCGCGCAGCGGCGTGGCAACTACGACCTGGTGCTGGCAGCTTTCGTCGGGATGCTGCTGATCTCCAACATCGGCGCAACCAAGCTCATCGCCTTCGGTCCGCGTCTGGACGTCGCGGGGTTCCCGCTGCTGCCGATCATCACGGATGGCGGCGCGATCCTCTTCCCGCTCACGTACATCCTCGGCGATGTGCTCGCGGAGGTGTACGGGCTGCGTCGCGCCAACCGCGCGATCATCACCGGGTTCGTGCTGGCCGCGGTGATGTCGCTGACCTTCCTGGCGGTCGACGCCGCACCGCCCGCCGCTGACTGGCCGAACCAGGACGCGTGGCACGCCGTCCTCGGGTTCGTGCCCCGGATCGTGGTGGCGAGCCTTCTGGGCTTCATCTCCGGCCAGTTCCTGAACGCCCTGGTACTGGTCCGCATCAAGCAGCGCTGGGGCACGGGCCGCCTGTGGGTGCGGCTGATCACCTCGACGATGGTCGGCGAGTTCGCCGACACGCTCGTTTTCTGCATGATCGCCTTCGGTCCGCTGGGGAATGTGCTCGGCGGCGACTCGGTCGACTGGCCGACGCTGATCAACTACACCGCCGTCGGCTGGTTCTACAAGACCGGCGTCGAGGTCATCTTCCTGCCCGTCACCTACCGGGTGATCGCGTGGGTGAGGAAGCGCGAGCCGGCCTGAGCCTCAGGCGCGGACGACGCGCACCGACCAGGATGCGTTACCGGAACCTTCGTCGAGGTACTCCCCGCCCAGTCCCCGCAGTGCTGTGAAGAACGGGCGGTACTCCTCCGGCACGCCGGCCCCATCCCGAACCGCGAGGCGAAGGTCCAGGAAGAAGGCCGAGGTGGCCCTGGCATGGTCCGGAACGGCCTTGGTGAACACCTCGGAACCGGAAAGCTTCGCCGAACCAGCGCTCCTGAGTTCCTCGAAGTAGCCCCTCGTGGTGGCCGCGGTGAGCACTTCCCCATCCACCGCATCCACTACCACGTCCGCCTGGAAGAACGTCGACGAGACCGCGCGCAACGTCCGTTGGGCACGCAGGACGTCGTCGCTCACCACCCGTAGCCCGAAGGCCGGATCGTCGCTCGAGCCGGAGAGCACCGCAGCGGGTATCCCCACCGAAAGCTGGCGCCCCAGCAGTGCCTCCACATCTGCCTGCTCCAGCCCGGCCTGTGCCGCCCAGGACCCAGCCTCGCTGCCAAGGTGGGGCCAGGTCAGTTTGAGGGTTGCGGCCCCGCCGGAGACGCCGATCGCGGCCCCCGTGGTCGCCGGCAGGTTGCCGAGCTCGCCTGCGCCGACCGACCCCGTGCCATTGGCCACGTTGGAGCCAATGACCTTTCCGTCAAGGCTCATCGCGTCCGCGGTAAATCGGAGCGCAAAGGCAACCCGACCCTGCAAGTCCTGATCGCCGCCTCCGGGGCTGAACGCACGGGGCGCGGTGCCCAGGTCCGACCAGCCCGCCAGCACCCCGGGGTCGCCGAGGCTGGCCAGGTCTGACGCAAACGTCCCACCCTCACCCAGGCTTCCCCGTTCCAGCTCCACGAGCACGCTGCTCGTGTCGGGCGTCATCGTGATCAACGCGTAGCCGTCGCGGGCGGTGACGTCGTAGGCCTGCTGGCTCGCCGAGATCCAGGTGCGCAACTGGTCCACGCCCTTGGCTTCGTCGGTGACCTGAATCGCGGTCATCCAGGCAGTCCGGTCGCCGTTGCGCATCACCCCGAACCCGACTCGATCACCCAGCCAGGGCTTCACGTCCCTGTCGTAGTCGCTGCCGGCCGCGGACTCCCAGTTCGACGTGAACCACCTCCACAGCAGCCGCTTCGGATCCGGCTGGCCCTGCGCTAGCGCATCCTTCACGTCGGGGACGTCGGAGAAGAACTGCCAGGTGGACACCTTCTGGGCCAGCGAAGGGTTCAGGTCGAGCTGCAGGTAGGCGGCCGTCGCTGCCGGCATCACGTCGTAGGGGTGTTTCCCGCCGCCGTCGTACCACCCCAGGTAGCCGCCGGCGACGGCCACGCCGCCGCCGAGCAGCAGGATGGACACGGCGCCGATCAGGGCGCCGACGAGCCCCCGGCGCTTCCGCGGAGGCGGTGGGATGACGAAGTCGGGGCCCATCGGAGGCGACGGCACATGAGTGGCCCGGTACTCCTGGGGACCGCCGTACCCGGAGGTCGCCGGCACGGAGGGAACGGTTCCCGGGTTACCTGGTTGCGCCCACGGGCTCGGCATGGGCTGTTGCGTGGAGACCTCGCTTGCCCGGCCGCAGTGAGGGCAGGTCGTCGCCTGCTCCGGAAGGTCCTGGCCACAGGTCGTGCAGCGCATTGTCCGTTCTCCTCCGGTCCTGGTCGGCAGGGCGCCTGATCCAGGATGCAAGGAGGCTAGCCGAGCAACCGCACCCAATGGCGGGAAATCGATGAAGGGAGGAGTCCGGACGAGCAGCGCGTCAGCGGCGTCCGGAATAGACGATCGACCGCCGTGGACGCGTCAGCGGCTGCGAAGGGAGGAGTCTCGACGGACGGCGCGTCAGCGGCGTCCGGAATAGAAGCGCCCCAGGAAATCAGCCCTGAACGCCTCGAACGTGCCGTTCTCGATGCTGGCGCGGATGTCGTCGACGAGGCGCACGGTGAACCGCTCGTTGTGGATCGTGGCCAGGGTGGAGCCCAGCATCTCCTTCGCCTTGAACAGGTGGTGCAGGTAGGCCCTGGTGTAGTTGGCGCAGGTGTAGCAATCGCAGGTGGCGTCCAACGGGCCGAAGTCGCGACGGCAGCCCGCAGTGTTCACGTTGAACCGTCCGTCGACGGTGTAGATCGCGGCGTTCCGCGCCACCCGGCTCGGCATCACGCAGTCGAAGGTGTCCGCCCCCGCCTCGATCGCCGCGAAGAAGTCGTCCGGTTCGGAAATGCCCAAAAGGTGGCGCGGCTTGTCCACGGGAAGCTCGGAACACACCCAGCCGACGATGGTGCCGAGGTTCTCCTTCTCGAGGGCTCCTCCGATGCCGAACCCGTCGAAGCTCGTGCCGTCGACCTCGAGGCCGGCGAGGTCGCGGGCTGCGCGGCGACGCAGGTCCTCGTACTGGGCGCCCTGCACGACACCGAACAGCGCCTGGTAGGGCTTGGCGGCCCGCGCCGTCGTGAGCTTCGAATGCTCGGAAAGGCAGCGCACCGCCCAGGCCTGGGTGCGGGCGAGCGAGGACTCCTGGTAGCCGCGGGTGTTCATCAAGGTGGTGCACTCGTCGAAGGCGAACATGATGTCGGCACCCAGCTCGTGCTGGATGCGCATCGACACCTCGGGGGTGAACCGGTGCCGATCGCCGTTGAGGTGCGAGGTGAAGGTCACGCCGTCGTCGTCGACGTGAGCGAGCCTGGTCTTGCCAGCGGCGATCACGTCGTCGTCGACGAGGCCGGTGGCGTCCATCGCCAGCACCTTCTTGAACCCGACACCGAGGCTCATCACCTGGAAGCCCCCGGAATCGGTGAAGGTCGGCCCCGGCCAGTTCATGAAGGCGCCGAGCCCGCCGGCTGCGTCCACGATGTCGGAGCCGGGCTGCAGGAACAGGTGATAGGCGTTGGCGAGCACGGCTTGTGCGCCGAGGCCCGCGACATTCTCCGGCAGCACGGCCTTGACGGTGGCCTTCGTGCCGACAGCGACGAAGGCAGGGGTGCGGATATCGCCGTGCGGGGTGTGGATCACCCCGGTGCGGCCGAGGTCGTTGCCCAGCGACGTCCCCGGGGTGAACCCGAAGTCAGTTGCCACGGACGCGCAGCGCCTGCAACTGCGCCAGGGCGACGATGCCTGCGGTTGACGTGCGCAGCACG
>JBBRIY010000014.1:0-17259 GCA_038220215.1 Propionibacteriales bacterium | reverse complement strand
AGTCACGGCGTCCAGGTAGCTCTCCGTGTCCACCACGCCGGTCTCGACCAGTGATGAGCCGATCACGTCGAGCCCACGCAGTCGTACCGGAGGGCCGAAGCGGCGACGCGTCCAGTCGTAGGCATGGCGCTGGATGCGGCTCCCCGGCAGGCTGGTGACCGTCATCACCGTGAACAGCCGCAACCGGCCTGCGGCGAAGAACGACCGCGCGTTGCGGGCCAGCGGGGTGCGCAACACCCCTGTGCCGGCCGCCGAATGCCACCGGCGCAGCGACGTGCCGTGCTCCAGCTGGCTGGCGAACTCCAGTGTCGCCGTCCCGTCATCAACGACGACCACCTCGGACGCCGTCGCGAACGGCAGCAGCGCCTGGATCAGGCCCGAGAACGGGTCGCCCACGACCAACCGACGTGCAGAACCGACGGCCCCCCGCAGCGACGCGATCGTTCGCAGGCCAGCGAGAACGGATGCACGCGGCGCGAACCACTCGGTCTCGATGCCCTCCTCCGCCGCGAAGACGGCCATCGCACGGAGTTGGGCAACGGTCACCTGATCCGCGGGAGCGAGCACGACCAGCCTGGTCCTTCCGGCCGACTGCTCGGCGTGGCACCACTCCAGCACGTGCAGCAGCTGGGCAGGGCTCTCGACAAGGGCCAGGGTGTCGGTGCTCATGCTGGGTCCCCGCGGACTTGTTCGGGGGAGCGCAGCGGAGGAGAAGAACTCCGTGGGGTGCTCATGCCACCCGCTCCGGCCCCTGCCGTGCGGCGGCCTCGGCAACCACACCGGGAACGCGACGCAGCTTCTTCATGGCAGTGAGCTCCCCGGGGTAGACCTGCTTCACGCCGTCACCCAACGATGCCTCGAGAACGCGGATGTCGCGAACCAGGCGTCGCATGCCCTCGGGCTCGACGGACGCGGACTGGTCCGAGCCCCACATCGCGCGGTCGAGGGTGATGTGGCGCTCGACGAGGACTGCGCCCAGGGCCACTGCGCACAGTGTGGTCTGCAGCCCGACCTCGTGCCCGGAGTAGCCCACTGGCACGTTCGGGTACTCGGCCGAGAGGGTCTCGATCATCCGCAGGTTCAGCTGCTCCGGCGGCGCCGGGTAGGTGCTGGTGGCGTGGCACAGGATGATGTTGCGACTGCCGAGCACCTCGACGGCGTGACGGATCTGGTCGGGGGTCGACATCCCGGTGGAGAGGATGACGGTCTTGCCGGTGGCGCGCATCGCACGCAGCAGCAGGTCGTCGGTGAGGCAGGCGGAGGCCACCTTGAAGGCCGGCTGGTTGAACCCACCGAGGAAGTCGACACTCTCGATGTCCCACGGCGAGGCGAACCAGTCGATGCCGACCTGCTGGCAGTACTCGTCGATCTGGCGGAAGTCCTCCGCCCCGAACTCGACGCGGTGGCGGTAGTCGAGGTAGGTCATGCGGCCCCAGGGGGTGTCGCGCTCGACGTCCCACTGGTCGCGCGGGGTGCACACCTCGGGGGTGCGCTTCTGGAACTTGACCGCGTCCATGCCGGCGGCCACTGCTGCGTCGATCAGGGCGAGTGCGTTGCGCAGTTCGCCGTTGTGGTTGATGCCGATCTCGCCGATCACGTAGACGGGCTGGCCGGGGCCGACAAGCCTGTCGCCGATGCGGCGCAGGCGGGGATTGATGCCGTTCACAGTTGGTCCTCTCGAAGGATCCACGAGGCGATCTCGCGGACGGCTCCGTGCCCGCCGGGCACGGTGGTCACGCTCCGGGCTGCTGCCCGGACGCGCGGTTGAGCGCTGGCGACGGCCACCGGCCAGCCGACCTGCGCGAAGCAGGGAAGGTCGTTCACGTCATTGCCGAGGTACAGCACGCGTGCCGGAGGCAGCCCGCGCTCGGCCAGCCAGCCTGCCAGCTCCGGGCCCTTTGCCTCGATGCCGTGGCGGCACTCCACGCCCAGCTTCGCTGCACGGGCAGCAACCACAGGGTTCACCTCCGTGGAAAGGATCAGCACCTGCATGCCCGACCGGCGCATCGCGGCAACGCCCATACCGTCGCCGCGATGCACGGCCACCCGCTCGGTGCCATCGGCCGCCAGCCAGGCCCGGTCGTCGGTCTGGGTGCCGTCGAAGTCGAGGACGACCGCGTCAACCTCCCCCGGTCCGGGACGTTCGGTGGCATCGAGCTGGGGAGCGAGCGCGCGGGCGCGCTCGAGGTCTGCGGGCTCGTCGATCTCGAGCACGCGGGAGGGGTCGGCCGCGACGGCGACGATGCGTCCGAAGAAACGGTGGCCGTGCCGGGCGAACCCGTCGGCGCGCATCGCGTAGGCCGCTCCCGTCTCCAGCCATTCCGGCTCGCGGTCCTGGCGGCGCTGGCGTCCGGCGGCGTGGTGGTTGATGCCGGCAGCGTCGGTGGGGTTGCGCCAGAGAAAACCGTGGAACGGAGCCGCGGTGAAGGCGCTGTCCGCGCCATCGTCGACAACGGCCGCCACGACGTCGTCGAGCTCAGCGCTGGTCAGGAACGGGCTCGTGCACTGGACGAGCACCACCACGGCCAGGTCCCAGGGACGCTCGCCGTACAGGGCCTCGACGGCATGGCGGACGGCTGCTTCACTGCTGGCCAGATCGGAGGAGAGCTCGGCGGGACGAGTCACGATCGCGGCGCCTGCAGCGGCAGCGGCGTCGGCGATCCCCGCATCGTCGGTTGAGACGACCACCGTGGTCACCCGCGAGGCCAGCCGCGCAGCCCGGACAGCCCGCGCGACGAGCGGCACGCCTCCGACCGGCGCAAGGTTCTTGCCCGGCACCCCTTTGGAGCCGCCGCGCGCGGGGATCACGACCAGCACGTCGCCGTTCACAGCGCCGCCAGCTTCCGCAGCGCGGGGGCGACCACGTTCGCGCCCTGGCGGTACATGCTGCGGGCGCTGCTGCGGACGACCGCTCGCAGCGCGCCTGGTCGGCCCTGACCCTCATGCAGCGGCAGGCCGTCAGCGCCGACGCCGTAGTTCGCCAGCAGCCCCGGCAGGAACGCCCGGGCCTTCTCGGTGGTGTAGAAGGGCCGCAGCGGCGGCAACGGGCCGGCGGCGAGCAGTTCAGCGACCCGCGATGGCAGACGGTCGACGGATGCGCCCAGCCCGTGTCGGCGAGCCCACCGTTCGTCGGCCGTCGGGGCTGCACCCCGGTCCAGGGCATCGAACGAGGCGAGGCAACCCGAGCCAAGGAAGTACGCGTTGCCGACCGACTCCCTGATGCCGAAGTCGGTGAGAAGCGCCGTCGGCACGCCGCGATGGATGGACTCTGCCGCCGCGGTCGAGCTCACCGTGACGAGGAGGTCGGTGTGGGTGAGCACGACGCCCATGTCGCCGACAGCGATCTTGAGGTTCGCCGGACGGTCGGGGCCGAGACGGCGCAGCAGGTCGTCGTAGGGGTAGGGCTCCTCGTGGGTGACGCGCTCGCCACGGACGCTTCGGAGCTTGATCAGGACGTCACGGTCGGGGTGGAGCCGGGCGTGCTGCACGAGTCGCTCAACGAGGTACCGCCGGTGGGCGCGACTGCCGGGCACGCCGGGCTGGCCGGCGAAGGTGACGGTGTAGCGCCGCGGCATGTCGGACCGTGCCTCGGCTTCCCCGAGGAAGGGCAGCCGGGTCAGCGTGAGGCAGCCGGGGTCGACCCCGGCGCCGGCAAGGGCGGAGGAGAACCGGTCGAAGTCGGACGGGCTGTTGGCGGCGATCACGTCCGCGCCCGCCCGCATCAGCAGTCCTTCGACCACCTTCTCGTAGACAACGCCCACGTACCCGGTCACGACCAGCGGGCGATGAGGCAGGTTGGCAGCGGCGAGCAGGTGGAGCATCGCCTGGCAGCCGCCACCAGGCAGTGCGATCACGAGGACGTCCGGGGTGTGCGCAGCGAGAAAGGCAACGAGGTCTGCCGGCGTCGCCGTCCGCACGAGGTGCGGCTCGATGCCGGCGGCAACCAGCTGTCGGTCGCTCGGACGCTCGACCGTGGCCAGCTGGTAGCCGCTCAGCACGGCTGCGGGATGCAGTCGCTTCGCCAGCTGCACTGCCCACTTCCATCGGCTGTCGGTGTCGGCCAGCACCGCGACACGGGGGGCGGGTCGGGTAGTCGGGGAGGAGCTCACACCTGAACCGTAGGAAGGCGGGGTGAGCCGGCCCCGAACTCCACCACACCGGCAGGTGAACATTGCGCCAACTCCTCGCGAGCGACCGCCACGCTACGCACGAACCGGCGAAACGGATGTCGGCAGAATTCGGTCCTTCCTGACGAACACCCACGCGGGTAGCGTCCGAGTGTCCTGTCAGCGTCGAAAGGTAGACCTATGACCAAGCTCGGCATCGGCCTCAGAGTGGCCACCCTCACCCTCGCAACCGCCCTCCTGGGAACCCTGGCCCCCGCGGTCGCCCAGGCTCACGATCGGGGCCATGGTGATCACGGCAACAGCGGCGGCAGCTTCCCGGCCGTCGTGACCTTGCCCAATGGCTTCCGGCCGGAAGGCATCGCGATCAAGGGAAAGACCGCCTACTTCGGTTCGCTGGCCGACGGCGACATCTACGCCGTCAACCTCCGCAGCGGCAAGGGAAAGGTGATCAGCCAGGGCCCCGGCACCCCGTCCGTCGGGCTCAAGATCGACAAGCGCGACCGGCTGTTCGTCGCCGGCGGGACCGCCGGCAATGCGCGGGTGGTCAACGTCCGCACCGGAGCGATCCTGAAGAGCTACCAATTCACGACCGGCGCCAGCTTCATCAACGATGTTGCCTTCGTTCGCAAGACCGCGTGGTTCACCGACTCGTCCAACCCGGTGCTGTACGGGGTGCCGCTGGGCAGGCACGGCGCACTGCCGGACGCCTCTGCGGTGATCACGCTGCCGCTGACCGGAGACTACGTGCACCAGGCCGGCTTCAACCTCAACGGCATCACGGCCACCCCCGACGGCAAGGCAATCCTGGCCGTCCAGTCCAGCACTGGACTGCTGTTCCGGATCGACCCGAGGACCGGCGTGGCGAAGACCGTCAACCTCGGCGGCTACGCGCTCACCAACGGCGACGGCCTGCTGACTGTTGGTCGCACCCTCTACGTCGTCCAGAACCAGCTCAACAAGGTAGCGGCCTTCACGCTGAACCACGCAGGCACGGCGGGCATCCTGAAGAAGACGCTCACCAACCCGAACTTCGACGTGCCGACAACGGTCGCGAAGTTCGGCAAGTGGCTCTACCTTCCCAACGCACGCTTCTCCACCACCCCGACCCCCGACACCACCTACACGGCGGTGCGCGTCAAGCGGTGAAACCGGCCGCCGCGAACCCAGCCTTCACCTGCTCGATCAGCACCAGGCGCTCGTCGAACGGCAGGAAGGCGCTCTTCGCAGCGTTGACGCTGAACCGGCGCAGGTCGGCCAGCTCGTAGCCGAACGCCTCGCTGAGCAGGGCGAACTCCCTGCTCAGCGTGGTGCGGCTCATCAGGCGGTTGTCGCAGCTGACCGTCACCCGGAACCTCAGCCGCGCCAGCAACCCGAACGGATGCTCCGCGATGCTGTCGGCGATGCCGGTCTGCAGGTTGGACGACGGGCACAGTTCCAGCGGGATCCGCCGGTCGCGGATGTAGCTCGCCAGTTCCCCCAGCTTCCCGTCCGGGGAGATGTCGTCCGCCAGCCGGACGCCATGGCCCAGGCGGGACGCGTTGCACAGCTGCACCGCCTCCCAGATGGACGGGAGCCCGAAGGCCTCGCCGGCGTGGATGGTGAACTCGAAGTTGTGGCGCTTCAGGTAGTCGAACGCCTCCGCGAACCGGCTCGGCGGGTAGCCGTCCTCGGCGCCCGCGATGTCGAACCCGCACACCGAGTCGTACCGGTACGCGACAGCCAGCTCGGCGATCCGGGTGGTCGGCACCCCGTGGCGCATCGACGTGAGGATCTGCTTCGCGATGATGGGGGTCCCCGCCGCCACGCACGCCGCCATGCCGTCTGCCAGCCCGTCCCGCACGGCCTCGACGGCCTCCTCCAGGCTCAGGCCACCGGCCAGGTGCTGCTCGGGGGCCCAGCGGGCCTCGGCGTAGATGACACCGTCACCCGCCTGGTCCTCGACGAACTCTGCTGCGATCCGGCGCAACTGCCGGTGAGTCTGCATGACGGCGATGGTGTGGTCGAACGTCTCCAGGTACCGCACCAGCGAGCCGGAGTCGGCGGCGGCGTAGAACCACTCCCCCAGTGCTTCCGGGTCGTCTGTGGGCAGCGTGTGCCCGATCAGCCGGGCCTCCTCGACAATGGTCGCCGGACGCAGGCCACCGTCGAGGTGGTCGTGCAGGGCCACTTTCGGCAGGCGCCGGCAGAGCTCGATCGGAACCGTCACTGGCCGTCCTCTCCCGTCGATTCCTGGCCCGTCACTTCTTCCAGTTCCGCGACGCCGAAAGCCATTGGCAGCACCTGGTCCATGGTCATCACGCCGGCGGGAGTGTCCACCAGCAAGGCCGCTCCCCCGTGTTCCCACAGCAGCTGCCGGCAGCGCCCGCACGGCATCAGCAGATCCCCGTTGGCGTTGGCGCAGGTGAAGGCGACCAGCCGTCCGCCGCCGCCCGCGACGAGGTCGCTGACCAGCCCGCACTCCGCGCACAGCGCGACACCGTAGGCCGCGTTCTCGACATTGCAGCCGACGACGACACGTCCGTCGTCGACCAGCCCCGCAGCCCCCACCGGGAAGTGCGAGTAGGGCGCGTAGGCCCGCGTGGTGAGCTCGCGGGCCTTCTTCCGCAGCACCTCCCAATCCACCCCTGGCCAGTCGACGTTGACGCTAATGGGCCTCACCCTTCCGGTAGACCTGGCCGTCGGCAGCGGGCATGCGCAGGCGCTGGGCCGAGAACGCCAGCACCAGCAGGGTCGCGACGTAGGGGGTCATGTTGGTGAACTCCGGCGGGACCTCGGTGGTCAGCGCGTACCAGGCGAGAACTCCGAGGGCGAGCACGATCCGCCAGATCCCGGCGAAGGCCTTGCCCTGTGCGCGCCGGATCAGCTGCCACACGCCCCAGGCGAGCAGCAGCAACCCGATCGGCAGCAGGTAGGCGTGGATCACGTCGCCGCGCCCACGCAACTGGATGGCATCGGCGTAGCCGAACAGCATCGCGCCGGCTGCGAGGCCGCCGGGCCGCCAGTTGCCGAAGATCATGGCAGCGAGGCCGATGTAGCCGCGTCCACCGGTCTGGCCTTCGCGGTAGAGGTTGGAGGCGACCAGCACGAGGAAGCCCCCGGCCAGCCCCGCCAGGCCACCGGAGATGAGGACGGCGGTGAACTTCAGGCGCAGCACGTTGACACCGAGCGTTTCCGCAGCCTGCGGAGCCTCGCCGCAGGAGCGCAGCCGTAGCCCGAATGGCGTGCGCCACAGCACCCACCACGAGCCGACCAGCAGCAGCACGGCGAACACCGTGAGGACGTTCACGTTGGTGGTCACCGCGCGCAGGATGCCGGCGACGTCTGCGACCAGCCAGGTCCTCGACTGCTCCAGCCCCATGAGCCAGTCGCCCAGTCCGGGAATGGAGAGGAACGGCAACTGGTCTAGCGGCGGCGACTGGGTGGGCCCGCCACCGGGCAGTCCCGTGAAGGTGCGGACCGCGAGGTAGGCGCCCGCCCCCATGCCCAGCAGGTTGACGGCGACGCCGGAGACGATGTGATCGACGCCGAAGATCACGGTGGCGAGGGCGTGGATGGCTCCGCCGACGACGCCCATCAGCACCGCGCCGAGGATGCCGGCCCACGGCCCGTAGTGGAAGCCGAAGAACGCTGCCCCCCAGGTGCCGAGGATCATCATGCCCTCGAGGCCGATGTTGACCACGCCGGCCCGCTCCGACCACAGGCCGCCGAGGCCTGCCAGCGCCAGTGGCATGGCGAGCCCGATGGCAGCGGCCAGTGCACCGGAGGAGTCGATGTCGTTGGCGCCGGTGAGCACCCGGACGGTGGCGATCACGAGGATCGAGCCGCCGATGATGGCCGGCCAGTACCAGGCCGGACGACCTGTGGCGATCGATGCCCTGAGCTTCGGCTGGGCAGGCGTGATGATGGTCATGCCGCCACCCCCTCCGTGGCTTCCACGGGTTTGGTCGCCAATGCGCGCGCCACCCTGCGTTGCTCCATCGCGATGCCGGTCCTGCGGACCAGCTCGTAGGCGATGACCACGGACAGCACGATGATGCCCTGGATGATCAGCACCAGCTTGTCCGAGACGCCGGCGCTGATCTGAAGACCGTTGCTCAGCTGGCTGAGATAGCCCCACAGCACGGCGGCGAACGCCATTCCGACGGGGTGGTTGCGGCCGAGGAGGGCGACCGAGAGCCCGGCGAATCCCAGCCCTGCCTGGACGGTGTCGCCGTAGGCATAGTCCTGCCCGAACAGCAGCGGCATGCCCACGAGCCCCGCGGACGCCCCGGAGAGCACCATGGCCATGACCACCATGCGCTTCACCTTGACGCCGCTGGCGATGGCAGCGGTCTGCGAGGCGCCGGTGGCGCGCAGGTCGAAGCCGAACCGGGTCTTCCCGAGCATGAACCAGTACACGATGCCGACGAGGATGGCCAGGAAGATCAGCCCGTAGATCTCGCGTCCGGTGCCGAGCCATGCCTGGACGCTGATGCCCGGTACCCGGGAGCCTTCTGCCAGCACCTGGGTGCTGGTGGCATTGCTGCCTTCGACTTTCACCGCTGCGCCCTTCAGCAGGTAGGCGACCAGGTAGGTGGCGATGTAGTTGAGCATGATCGTGGAAATCACCTCGCTCACCCCCCGTCCGACCTTGAGAAGACCCGCGATCAGGGCCCAGAGGGCACCGGTCACCATGGCGATCAGGATCGAGACGATGATGTTCAGCCAGCCGGGCAGGAAGTTCGCTCCGGCGAACACGGCCGCGGCGAAGGACGCCACCCGGTACTGGCCGTCGACACCGATGTTGAACAGGCCCATCTTGAACCCGATCGCAACGGCGACGGCCGAAAGGTAGAGCACGGTGGCCTCGTTGAGGATGGCGACGACCTGTCGCGGCAGCGGTGCCTTGAACAGCACCTGCCAGACGGCGAGGACGGGGTCGCCGGCCGCGATCAGGATGAGCGTTGTCAGCGCGACGGCGACGAGGATGGCGAGCACGGGAGCGGCCAGCGCAAGGCCGAACCGGCGCAGGTTCGCTGCGTTCATCGCAGGTCCTCCCCGACAGTTGCCGCGCCGGTCATCGCCGCACCGAGTTCTTCCCGCGTGACGAGGTCCGGGTCGAACTCGCCCGACAGCTTGCCGCGCAGGATCACCCGGATGGTGTCCGAGAGTCCCGCGAGTTCCTCGAGGTCCGCAGAGATCAGCAGCACGGCCATGCCGCCGCGCCTGGCTTCCTTGATCAGGTCCCAGATCGCGGCCTGCGCGCCGACGTCCACGCCGCGCGTCGGATGGGCTGCCACGAGCACCCGGGGGTGGTGGCTCATCTCGCGGCCGATGATCAGCTTCTGCTGGTTGCCGCCGGACAGGGAACCGGCAGTCACCTTGATGGACGGGGTGCGGACGTCGAACTCCTTCACCACCCGCTCCGTGTCGGCCCTGGCGGCCTTGGCGTCGATCAGGGGGCCCTTGATGTTGGGGGCCTGGGTCTGGTGGCCGAGGATCATGTTCTCCCACAGGGGCGCCTCGAGCAGCAGCCCGTGACGGTGGCGGTCCTCGGGGATGTAGCCGACGCCGGCCTCCCGGATGGCGCGCACCTCTGCCTCCGTGATGTCTTCGGTGTCCAGCAGTACCCGTCCGGCGGTGGGGCGGCGCATGCCCATGATCACCTCGACGAGCTCTGCCTGGCCGTTGCCCTCCACCCCGGCGATGCCGAGGATCTCGCCGGCGTGGATGGTCAGGTCGATCCCGTCCAGGAGCTTGCGGGCCCCACCACCGGCCAGTTCCACCCCGCGCAGCACGAGGCGTTCTTCCGCTGTCACCGTCGACTCCTCGGTCTGCGGGGACGGGAGTTCCGAGCCGACCATGAGTTCGGCCAGCTGGCGGGCCGTGACCGACTTCGGGTCGACGGCAGCGACGGTGGTCCCACGCCGGATGACAGTGATGTCGTCGGCGACCGACAGCACCTCGTCGAGCTTGTGGCTGATGAAGATGACCGTGAGGCCCTCTGCCTTCAGTTCCCGCAGGTGGTCGAAGAGCTCGTTCACCTCCTGCGGCACCAGCACGGCGGTCGGCTCGTCGAGGATCAGGATCCTGGCGCCGCGGTAGAGCACCTTGACGATCTCGATGCGCTGCCGGTCCCCCACGCCCAGGTCGGCCACGAGGGCGTCGGGATCAATGGACATGCCGTACTCACCGGACAGCTCGCGGATCCTGGTCCGGGCCGCGTCACCGATGCCGTGCAGCCCCTCTGCGCCCAGCACGACGTTCTCGAGGACGGTGAGGTTGTCGGCGAGCATGAAGTGCTGGAACACCATGCCGATCCCGGCCTTGATGGCCTCGATCGGGCTCTTCAGCGCGGTTCTGGTGCCGTTGATGGCGATGGTGCCCTCGTCGGGCTGCTGCACCCCGTAGAGGATCTTCATCAGCGTCGACTTGCCGGCACCGTTCTCGCCGACGATGGCGTGAATGGTGCCCTTGCGGACACTGAGGGCGATGTCGCGGTTGGCGACCACTCCCGGGAAGCGCTTGGTGATGCCTTGCAGCTCCACCGCCAGCTCAGCCGTGGAGGCTGGTTGCGGTTGTTCGAACTCCACGGCACTCGACATGGGCTGGGCTCCTCGTCCGATTCCAGGGTCGGTCACGGTGCCGTTTCCGGCTCCCGGACCGCCTCATCGGCACTCTAGTGGGAACGAACCGGCCCGGGCGACACGGAAATCCGTGTTGCCCGGGCCGGCGGATTCATTCAGTGGTGGTACGCGGGTGCCACCAGTGCAGTCACTTCGCGGGGACGACGATCTTGCCGGAGATGATGTCGGCCTTGTAGGCCTCCAGCTTGTCCGCGATGTCGTCGACCATGCCGCCGGTGGTGGAGTAGCCCACGCCGTCAGCCTTGAGGTCGAACACGGTGTTGCCGGCCTTGAAGCTGCCGTCGTGGATCGACTTGATGAAGGTGTACACGCCGGTGTCGACGCGCTTGATCATCGAGGTCATGATGACGCTACGAACATCTTCGGCAGCGGTCAGGGCCTGGTCGGAGTCGACGCCGATGGCCAGCTTCTTGGCGGCCTTGGCAGCGGTGAAGACGCCACCACCGGAACCGCCGGCAGCGTGGTAGACGATGTCCGCGCCGCCCTGGTACATGCCCTCTGCAGCGGCCTTGCCCTTGGCGACGTCACCGAAGCCGGAGAAGTCCGGCGGCTGGGTGAGGTACTTGGAGCTGACGGTGGCCTCCGGGTTGGCGGCCTTGACGCCCGCCTTGAAGCCCGCCTCGAACTTCTTGATCAGGTCGGTCTCGACACCGCCGACGAAGCCGAGCTTGCCGGTCTTGCTCTTCAGCGCGGCGGCTGCCCCGACGAGGAACGAGCCCTCCTGCTCAGCGAACGTGATGTTCATGATGTTGGCGCCGGTGGAGGCCTCGGAGGCGTCGTCCACGATGGCGAACTTGACCTCGGGGTTCTCCTTGGCGATGGTGCCGACGGCCCCTGCATAGGCGAAGCCGACGGCCACGATGTTGGTGTAGCCGGCGTCGATCAGCTGCTGGAGGCGCTCGGCGCGAGCGGACTCGGCCTCACCGTTGGTGGCGGCGGCTTCCTTGGTCTCCACGCCGAACTCGGCAGCGGCCTTGTCCAGGCCGGCAGCGGCGGAGTCGTTGAACGACTGGTCGCCGCGACCGCCGACGTCGTAGGCCATCCCGACCTTCAGGGCCGCAGCAGCGGAGCTGGCGGGTGCACTGCTGCCGCTGGCCGCGGGGGCCGCAGGGGTGGTCGGGGTACTGCATGCAGCGAGGGCGAAAGCGGCGGTTGCCGCAATGGCGATCTTGATCACCTGTCGCACGGGTGTCTCCTTTTTGGAATCTCATGGGCGCGGATGCCGCGCTTACGCGCCTGACTCTAGTGGTCGCCCGGACCCTTCCGACCCCGCTCGCAGCCCCTGTGACGAACCGTTACCGAAACGAAACTGCGTCGCTCGCTCGCGCTAGTCTTGGCCGGTGGAGATGGAGTCATTTCAGAGCGAGGCCGAGCAGCTGGTGACCAGCGTGGCCCTGGGCTATGACCAGAGGATCCGACGCCTCGCGGGCCTCGCCGTCAGCGCTCTTCCCTACCCGGACCTTTCGCCGTTGTGCGCTGAGGCGTTGCAGTCGCGGGTCATCTGCGACATGTACGAGGGCAACGCCCCGTTCACGCCCCGGTATGTGCTGCCCGACTACGCGATGGCGTTGCGTAACGGCTCCCGGCACCTCGAGCTGGAGCCGCCGAAGGACCTCGACGACGCCCTGTCGTTCCTGACGATCCTCTACAGCCAGGTGCCGTCGGTCACGACCTACCCGGTCTACCTCGGCGACCTGGACGCGCTGCTGGAGCCGTTCGTCCCGGCATCGCTGTCGGATGAGGAGCTGGACGCCAAGCTGCGCCGCTTCTGGATCCAGCTCGACCGCATGCTGCCCGACGCCTTCGTGCACGCCAACGTCGGCCCCGGCGACGGGCGCGTGGTCCGATCGATCCTGCGGGTCGAGCGCTCGGTACGCCAGGTGGTGCCGAACCTCACGCTCAAGGTGTCTCCCGAGACTCCCGACGACCTGATCGAGGACGCCGTCCGCACGGTTTTCGTCACCGGCAAGCCGCACTTCGTCAACCACCCGATGATGGTGGCCGACCATGGCACCGAGTACGCGGTGGTCAGTTGCTACAACTCGCTGAAGCTCCGGGGTGGTGCGCACAGCCTCGTACGGCTGAACCTGAAGGAGGCCGTCGGGCGGCACGTCGGCGGCATCGACACGTTCTGCGACGATGCGCTGCCGCACTGGGTGGAGCTGACGGCAGAGCTCGGCGAGGCCCGTATCCGCTCGCTGGTGGAGCACGCACGTTTCTTCGAGACCAGCTTCCTGGCCACTGAGGGCCTGATCGACATCGACCGCTTCTCGCTGATGTTCGGCATCTTCGGTCTCGCCGAGTGCGTTAACGACCTGATGGACCGCGAAGGGATCGACGGCAGGTACGGCCACGACGAGCGGGCCAACGCTGCGTCCTATCGCATCACCCGCAGAGTGGCCGAACTGGTGGCTGCCCGGCCGCTGCCCTACTGCGGCGGCGGTGGCGGCTTCGCCTACCTGCACAGCCAGAGCGGCATCGACCTCGACCTGGGCACGACCGCCGGCACCCGGATCCCGATCGGTGACGAGCCGGGGCTGCGCGAGCACATCGCGGCATGCGCCCCTCACCACGCGTTGTTCGCCGCCGGTATCTCCGACATCTTCCACGTCGAGGAGACCGTCCAGGCCAACCCGCAGGCGATGGTGGACGTGATCCGCGGCGCGCTGAGCGTCGGAATGCGCGATTTCACCTTCAACCTCGATTCGAACGAGTTCATCCGGATCACCGGCTACCTGGTGCGCAAGAGCGACCTGGTGGGCATCGAGGAGCACGGCTCCCGCCACTCCAGCGACTACCTCGCTGCCACGGCAGAGATCAACCACACCGTCACCACCCGGGCAGTGAAGCGTGTGATCGCGGCTGAGCTCAGCCCGAAGGGGTGACGACCACAGGCCTCATCACCGACGTCATCGAGTTCTCCAGCGTCGACGGGCCCGGCAACCGGTTCGTGGTGTTCACCCAGGGCTGCAACCTCGACTGCATCGCCTGCCACAACCCCTACACGATCAACCCCTGCATCGACTGTGGCGACTGCGTGGTCTCCTGCCCGTCCGGTGCCCTGAGCCTCGATATCGCGGGGAAGGTCCTCTGGGACGCAGCCGCCTGCACGGGCGGCGACACCTGCATCGACGTGTGCGAGTACGACTCCACCCCCAAGGCACGGACGCTGGCTGTCGCCGACCTGGTCGCACGCATCCGGCCGGCGGCCCCGTTCCTCTCCGGCGTGACAGTCTCCGGCGGCGAGGCCACCCAGGAGGCCGGGTTCGTGCGCGCCCTGTTCATGGCCCTCAAGTCCGACCCTGATCTGGCCCGCCTGACCTGCTTCGTCGACACGAACGGTGATGCCGCGCCGTCCACCTGGGACCTGCTCGCTCCCGTCCTGGACGCGGCGATGGTCGACCTGAAGTGCCTGGACGACGCGATCCACCGCAGCATGACCGGGTCGGGCAATGACCGCATCCTCGCCAGCATCCGGCTGCTGGCCGCTGCAGGGAAGCTCCACGAGGTGCGCCTGTTGCTGTTGCCGGGCGTGAACGACGCCGACGACCTGCTGCGCGAGACCGGACGGTGGCTGGCGGCGATCGACCCTCGGATGCGCGTGAAGGTCATCGGTTTCCGCCCCCACGGCGTCCGCCCTTCGCCGCTGGCGTTGCGCGAGCCCTCAGCGGAACAGCGTGGCCACTATGCCGAGATCCTGCGCGCAACGGGCGACTTCGACCTCACGGTGGTCTGAGTAGCGGGTTACCCCGATGCTCCTGCGTGTTACCACCAGGAATGCGCAACTCTGCGCTCACCACGACGCCGTCCACGCACCTCTTAGCATCTCTAGAGATGCTTGATTGGCATCTCTAGAGATGCTAAGCTCGCCCCATTGGAATCGATATCCATCAGGGATGAGTGATATGGCAAAGACAATCGGAGCGCTCAAGGGCTTCATGCACTTCCTGACCGACGACCCGTCCCGCCTCGCGGGATCCACGCCGCACGTGCGCACGATCCTGGATGTTCTGGAGCCCCGTAGCCCCCGTTGATGAGGTCTGGCCCCGAATCACAGTAGGGTGCTCCCTGTGTTGACGACGTCACAGGCGGCTGAACTTGTTGGCCTCCCGAAGGAGCATTTCCGCTCGGCGATGTCCAAGGAGCGCAAGAGCGGCAAGGAGTTCCACGCCCCTCGCGACAAGTGGCCGGACGCCCGCACACCGCTGTGGGACGAGAAGAAGGTCCTCGCCTGGGCCAAGGCCCGCAAGAAGCGGAAGAAGCGCGAGAAGGCCGAGAAGCACGACAAGTAGGCGCTGACGCCTCCTGTACGAAGCTCCCCCCGGTTCCCAGCCAGCACTCCCGGCGCCTGCAAGACTGCTCTTGATCGGGAGGTCACGTGCGTGCATCGAGGCGGGTCGTCGCCACAATGCTGGCCGTACTGAGCCTCGCCGCCAGTGCCTGCACCTCGCCTGCGCCGCCGGAATCGCCGGGACCCTCCGATCCCACGCCGTCTGCACCTGCAGCGCCGAGCGCTCCTCGCGGGCCCTCGCGCATCACCGACGTGAACTGCGACGGAGTCGTCGACCTGGTGATGGGTTCGGTGACAGGGACGGGCGATGACGGATCTCCCTGGCGAGCCGGCTCGGTGACGGTGCGCTACGGCGGCAGCGACCGGCTGCAGGTCATCGACCAGGTGGCCCTTGGCGACAAGGCAGGCAGGGCAGCCGGCGCGTCCGTCGTGACCGGCGACCTCAACAGTGACGGCTGCAGCGACGTGGTGGTCGGCGATGCCGAGGCCGACGATGGTGCCTCCAGCCCCGTGTGGGCGCTGTGGGGTTCACGCGAAGGAGTTTCCGCCGACCGATCCACCGTCCTGATCTCAGGAGAATCGGGGCTCGGTCGCCAGCTCGCCTTCGTCCCGCTGCCCTCTCCCGTCCTGGTGGTGAGCAGCGGAGAGGGGCCGCGTCTGTACCCGATCAGCGCTGACGGCACCCTTGGTCCGTACCGGTTGCTCGACGTCAGAACCCCATCCAGGCGCGACGCGTTCTCAAGCAGCTTGTCCGGCGCCGTCCTCTCGGCGTCTGGGGACCTGCTCGCCGTCGGCGCGCCCGAGTACTCCGACGAGGGCCGCGACTACCCGGGTGCGGTCTGGGTCGTGCGACTGCTGCCCGCTCTGCGGTACCAGGCCACCAGGATCGCGCAGGACTCCGCGGACGTGCCGGGCTCCGCCGTGCCGAACGACGAGTTCGCGGCGTCGATCTCGCTCTTCCACGGCTACCTTGCCATCGGCGTCCCCGGCAGCGTTCTCCCCGGCGCTGCCGGGACAGGCAAGATCCAGGTGTTCAGGATCCCCGAAGGGACCGGTGCGCCACGGGTCAGCTACCTCACCACCATCGACGGGCGCAGGGGTGGCGTGCCGGGCACACAGCCAAGCCACTTCTTCGGTCGCGGCGTCGAGGTCTACCGACCCTGTGACGGCGTTTACGGCGCGCTCGTGCTCACGGTCTATCCCGACGATGACACGGGCAGTGCGACGTCGGTGCCTTTCGCTCCGTCCGGCGCCTGTCCGACCTCGTTGCTGGCGGACTCGGTCACCGGTCGGACCGAGATCGGCGTCAGCAGGTCGAGCCAGGACGGCAGCGCCGCCGACACCGCGCTGGTGGTCAGCCCGCGGCAGGAACTGCTCACCATCACCGCGGGCACCATCAACCGGATCCACCTCGACGACGCGCCATCCACGGTGCTCGCCCCGCCGGCGGCCTGAACGCCACCGGCGGGCGCCCGTCGAATCAAACGCGACGCCGGAGCCGCCGATCAGAGGGAACCTTGCTCAGCCGTTGGCACCGCTCTGGTTGATGCCGCCGTTCACACCGGCAGGGAAGAAGCCACCGCTGGTGACCTTCTTCGGCGTGAGGTAGACGATGTTCAACACCTGCGCGGTCGTCCTGCTGAACGCAATGCCGTTCGCGTCCGTGGGGACGATATTCGCCATTCCGCCGCCCCGGGTGAGCTCCTGGTCAAGGTCGGTCGTTCCGTCAAGAGTGTCCCGGGCGATGGAGATCTTGCCCGCCTGGACGCTCAGGCCCTTGCTGTACAGGCTGGAGCGCACGATGCCCGCATGGTAGGCCTCGACAGCAAGGATGCCGGCTGCCGCCTCCAGGTAGGTCTTGTTCGTGATCAGCGGGGCCGCCCCCTTGTACGCGGTCACACCGACGTCCTCGAAGATGAAGGCTCCGAGGAGGAAGTTGTCGTCGCTGGCGAACGGATCGAAGGTCTGGCCGGCCTTGATGAGGCCCGCCGCCATGGCCGCGGCCGTGAAGCTCTTCTGCAGGTCGATCTGCGGCCGCGCTACCTTGGCTGATCCGAGGGCCGAACGCAGGAATTGCACGTGGCTGATCTCGTCACCCGCGATCTCCTTGGCGTACGCCTTGGTGATGCTCGACGTGAACGGCACGGCATGACCTCCGGTCACGCCCCCCAAGGCGCCTTTGCCTGTTGTCATGCTCGCGGCCAACCCGTGCCCA